>CAIUIT010000033.1 GCA_903899375.1 uncultured Actinomycetes bacterium | reverse complement strand
TAAGTATTTGCGCGCTCTAAACCATTTGTTTCAGGTATCCGTTCCCACAGCATCTCTTCAGTAACAATGTCATCTAAGCCGTTGTCATCGTCATCGCTCAAGGTACGACCCCCTGTATGCCCTAGGTCACTGGTCAAAACGCTCTTCCCACGCCGGAAGGTGCCTGACTAAGTGCTTGCCTTACCCTAGCAACTCGCAGGTTAACCGTGCAGCGCAACGCAGGAAGTATCCTTGTGCTATGCCCATCGATCGTCGCCAATTCCTTAAAAACAGCGCATTAGTTGCTGGAGTCTCCCTTATTTCGGGCATTTCGGACTTAGGAGTTGGAACCGACCCGGCTTTCGCGGCAAATCCTGATATCGCACATGGTTCGCGGAAGAAGTCCCAGGTTGCATTAACTTTTCATGGCGCCGGCGATCCCGCCCTAGTTCAGAAACTTCTAGCAATTTTTAAAAGTACTTCAACCCCAGTTTCGGTCTTCGCCATCGGTACATGGTTACAGGGTTATCCGCAAGTTGCCAAGCAGATGCTCAATGCTGGGTACGACATAGGTAATCACACAATGAATCACTTTCAAATGAAAACTCTCAACGCTAAGCAGGTGGACTCTGAAATAGTGGGCTGTGCAGCTGAGCTAAAAAAATTAATTGGAAATCATGGAAAGTGGTTCCGCCCATCTGGAACGCAATACTCAAATGCAATTATTCGTAAAGCTGCGCTCAAATATGGCTACAACCAGTGCATCGCTTACGACGTCGATTCCCATGATTATCAAGATGTCGGAAAGCGCGTTGTGCTTACAGACATCAGTAAGGCTATAAAGAAGGGCAGCATCGTCAGCCTCCACTTTGGGCATCAAGACACTATCGATGCAATGCCCACGCTTTTAGAGAACTTGCATGCTAAAGGTTTAACCCCAGTCACATTAACTACCTTGCTTGGAGCGTAATTCCCGATGAAGAAAGTTCTGATTGCATTAGCGCTCATGGCCACGCTGTTGCCAACTGGTGCGCAGGCATCATCTGCGCTACCCGGAATGCCGCCCGTAACAAACCCCAAGGATATTTACGCAGCTGATAGACCCAATAATTTGAGTCCTGTTGTTGCGAATTTTCCAGAGCGCGTTTATGTGCCAAACCACACCAGCAACACTGTTACCGAGATCAACCCGAAGACTTTCAAAATAATCCGCACTTTTAAAGTTCCTAAAGGTCCACAACATGTGGTTCCCTCCTGGGATCTCAAGACTCTTTGGGTGAATGACAATGCAGGTAACTATTTGACACCGATCGACCCAAAGACTGGTCTGCCTGGAAAATCTATTTATGTTCATGACCCCTATAACTTGTACTTCACGCCTAACGGCAAATATGCCGTCGTGATGGCAGAAGCCGATAAACAGATGGTCTTTCGCGATCCGCACACCATGGCCATTAAGAAGGTTGTCCCTGTCCCTTGTGCCGGACTTAATCACGCGGACTGGAGTGCAGATGGCACATTCTTCGTCGTCAGCTGTGAATTTTCAGGCGAGGTACTACTTGTCGATACGGCGAAGATGAAGGTACTTAAGACAGCCAAACTTCCTCATACATACACATCTATCCCTATGCCGCAGGATGTAAAAATTTCTCCAGATGGATCCACTTTCTATATCGCCGATATGGCATCAAACGGGATATGGGCGATGCCGGCGAATAAATTTGGTGCGTTTACTCTCATTAAAACGGGAATCGAAGCGCACGGAATGTATGTATCGCGCGATTCCAAAACTATGCTGATCACAAATCGTGGAGAAGGCAGCGTCTCTGTTCTCCGTTTTTCGGACAACAAGCTGATTGCAAAGTGGAAAATCCCCGGCGGAGGCTCTCCCGATATGGGTGGAATTTCCGCGGACGGAACCCAGTTCTGGGTATCTGGTCGTTATGACAATGTGGTTTACGTCTTTGATACCGTTCACGGAAAGTTTCTGCGCAAAATAAAGGTGGGCAAAGAACCTCATGGGTTGGCGATTTATCCCCAACCTGGTCGCTATTCCCTCGGACATACGGGAGTATTTAGGTAATGAAATCACAGCGTTGGGTTCCAGTATGGATCGGAAGAGCAACCTTCCTGGTCGGTCTCTTCGACATACTCGCAAACGTTTCTCGTAAATTCCGCACGCCTGTTCACAAACTCAACAATTTTTTTCCAGTCTTTTTAAATGGATCTGCGCTAGCGACGGCAATCTTTACTGGATTGATCCTGATGATTTTGGCACGCGGACTTTCTCGGCGCAAACGCCGTGCCTGGGTCTTAGCTTTAGCAATCTTGGCCGTTAACCTGGCCACAGAAATTTTCCGAACTAATCATCATCCGGTCCAAATTCTTTTATCTATTTTGAGTATCGTGGCCTTGGTTGTATTTAGAAACTCTTTCTATGCAAAATCTGACCCCAGCACTCGCCTCCAACCACTCATCGGTTTTGGAGTTGCCCTCTTAGTATTTTTCATCGCCAGCTTGTTGCTCCTCAGGTTCCGCAGTCATGACGAAATTATTGGAAACCCATCAATTAAAAATATATTTCTCTTTATTATTGAAGGGCTTGTCGGGGTAGCAGGTCCGGTTAAATTCACCTCTGAGCGCGCGAGTGACGCAATTGCATTCACATTAGGCACCTTCGGCGTTTTCACCCTTATCGTCCCGCTCTGGCTCTACTTCCGCAGGGTCAAGCCAATTCCAAAGATGTCCGACGATGATATGAATGTTGTTAGAAAACTGATTAAGCATGATCTGGAACAAGATTCGCTCGGTTACTTTGCTACCAGGCGCGACAAAAGCGTCATCTGGGCTGCTAATCGCAAGGCAGGTATCGCCTATCGCGTTCAAGGTGGAGTTATGCTCGCAAGTGGTGATCCATTCGGTGAATACAGTTTGTGGCCCGAGGCCATCGCCGAGTTTCTAAAGGTGGCGCAAGAGCACGCCTGGACCCCCGCTGTCATGGGTTGCAGTGATCGTGGTGGACAAGTCTGGGTTGAACACGCAGGGATGATTGCCATTGATATCGGGGATGAAGCAATCATCTCGGTTAAAGATTTCACATTAGAAGGCCGTCCAATGGCAAATGTTCGACAGATGGTCAATCGAATCAAACGCAAGGGTTATTCGTGCACTACTCACAAGTGGTCTGAACTCGATGAATCGATTCGCATGCAACTGCGCGAACTCGCACATGAGTGGCGTTACGGGGTTGGCGAACGTGGTTTCTCGATGTCCATGGATCGTTTCGGTGAAGATGATGATCCAGATACATATATAACGATCGCCCGATACGAAGGCGAGATCAAGGGCCTTCTTTATTATGTGCCATGGACGACAAATGCATTGTCCCTGGATCGCATGCAGCGTGAACGCGGTACAGATGCTGGTGTAAATGAGTTGATGATCGTCGAAACCGTGGAATATGCGCGCGCCAATAACTTGGCTTATGTCTCCCTCAACTTTGCTGCATTCCGTTCACTCTTCGAACGTGCAGACAAGATCAGCGCCGGCCCTATCACGCGCGGGATGCGCAACTTGATTCGTTTCTCTTCAAATTTCTTCCAAGTCGAATCACTTTACCGTTTCAACGCCAAATTTCAGCCTGGTTGGGAGACTCGTTACGTTCTCTATCCGCGCGCTTCAGATCTTCCAAAAGTTGGATGGGCCGCCTTGCGCGCAGAGAAGTTTATTTCGGGCTTCCGCTCACACTAGCTTGCGGATTTACGACCGGCGTTGCAATGGCGTTCGCTCCCGCAATCCATAGAAATCCTGTTGCCACAAAGGGCTTCCACACCCCAATGTTGTGGCCACCACTAGGAATCGGAATATATTTGATCGAGATCAAAGGATATGCTCTCTGAACAAAGCGCAATGCCGAATTATTAGCGAAGCGATCTTTGACGGATGCAATAACCATTATCTTTGTGTTGCGTGGATGATTTTGTAAATATTTGATTAAGTCATACTTGCTAGAAAGATAATTCTTCTCTCGTACCGAAAGACCGCGGGAGAGAATTGGATTGAAATATCCAGCCAGCGCAATGCCTTGCGCATATTGATCTTGATGCAAAACAGCTACTTCGGCAGCGCACCATCCGCCGGTCGAGTACCCAAATGATGACCAGAGTCGATCATCTACACCCATAAATGTCTGCATAAAGCTCTTCATGTCTCTGGTAATCCAGGTTTCCACTTGAGCGCCGCCGACGAAATTCATACATTCGGTATCTTGTCCAGGTTCAACATTAATTGCAGGGATCACCGCGATTGTTGGTGGAATCTTCCCTGCTAGCTCTAAATTCTCCATAGTGGTAATTCCATCGAGAGTTCCGATCCACGTCTGCGGCACTCCTGGAGTTCCTGGAAATAGTTCTACAACTTGGTAATTACTGCCGATGGAGTGGGTTGGTCCTACTAACTCCTTAGCAATGGTCGGTGAAGCGACCACGTAAACAACATTAGATATGCCAGATTTTACGCCTTTAATAACCTTGCGAAAGATAAGGCTCCCACCCTGCGTGTGTGAAGCGGATGCCAAATCTTTCAAACTAATTTGAGAGAGGGCCGTGGGGCTGATAGCTATCTTTTGATATTGCCCCTGTGCGCCAAAGAGATCAGCCCAGGAACTATAAAACTCTCCAGCGCGGTTGATTGTGATCCCCATCGATGCCAGTGCAAAACATTGTATGGCGATAATTAGAGAGAATCGCGCTGTGATGTTCTTCCAGTTATGGGTAGAAAATTTACGCCAGAAATAAACTGTCGCGATCAGAGTTAGAGCAGTGAGAAACCAGAAGAACTCTTCGGTGAAAAGCGATAAAAGAGGCAACATGGGAATACAAGTTTACTAAGAGTGAAACTACTCAACCTCCCGAGGTGGATCATCTGAATCATCAAAGGGCTCCTGGGGTTGGGAGAGCTTCCAGTACATGTAATAGATAAAAACCCCAAAGAATGGCCATTCGATGACATAGACCCAACTCAGGTGGTTTCCACCGAGAGCTCGGTTGAACTCCCAGACCCCCATAAGGCCACAGAGCGGTAACCCCCATAAAACCCAGCGGCGTTTTGGCTCAGGCTCTAGTTCAGGCATCGGCTGGGAGTTCATCATCTACTTCCGCTAATAGTTGTTCATTGGCAAACCAATCCTTGGCTGCCATCACAATCCAAATGGTATCGATCAACATTCCCATTGCCCACATAATCGAGCCGCCTCTGTGCTGGTCAGCCAAACCCATCTGCATCGTTGTGCTCGCAGGAAGTGAATGAAGGACGCGATTTCCAGAGTACAAAAAGAATCCCACCATGGTCTCGGGCAACATCATCGCGAAGAGGGAAATTACTCGAAGAGAATAAGGCACAAAAAATGGATGTGGGTTGCCCTCCATCACCGGGTAGTAATAAATAAATCCACCAACCAAGAAGAGTATTAATTCAATGCAATGCCCATTGGGGTTGGTCATCCCCCAGTTAGCAAGCGGTGAAAAGTGAGTTCCAATGAGCACCAATAAAAAGATGACAAAACCAACCTGAGGCTTGAAGAGCACTCGGATGAGGGGATTGCCCCCGACTAGTCGAATTAAACTTCGAACCGCAATGTGCTCTGATCGCACGGCAACGGTTATCGGAGCTCCGAGCACTAGGAGCGGTGAAATAAGCATCATCAAACCAATATGTTGAATCATATGAACCCAAAAGATACGCACCGCAAAATGCGGAATTGGGCCCACCAGTAGGGTGAATGTAAGGGTTACTCCACTTAAGAAGGAGATCTGGCGCAGTATAGGTATTGATTTGCGTGCTTGGACTTCGGAGAGATACCAAAAGCCGGTCCCTAGAATCGCCACCGCAAAGAAGAGATCCCATAATGGATTAAGTTTCATTCCCAGCAACCTCTCAGTTAAATCACAAATTCATATTTAGTATAGGAGTAAGTGCTGGCACTCACCGAGCACGTAAACTATCTAGAGCCTTACTGCAATCGATTGTTCCCCAAGTCACAATTCAAGCGTACTCTCCTCCTATTCATTCTCAGTCTTTACACACTGACCATCAGGAAAGGATGTCCGTGGATATAGCCACACCTACAAAGTCTAAGACTGCAATCGGAGCGCTTTTAGCAATTGTGCTCGCGATCGCTGTCCTCGCCGGAGTCGGCTTCACGCTCCATACAGTTTCAGCCGACCCACAACCAAACCGATATGCCACCAAAGTAGGCACAATTGTTGCTGCCGATGGCAAGACATATAACCATTACACAATTGCCGATGGTGTGTATGCCGATCCTATTAACTCTAAGGCGCACGGAACTTGTGCAACCTGCGATGGTGGACATCCAAGCTGGCCCTCCTACGGCCCAAACACCGATTTCGTTCTTCCGGCTAATTCATACATCACAATGACTCTTACCGTTTACGACGGCGGAGAGAAATTGAATACTCCTTACTTTGGGAGCGTTGTAGGAACCGTCGATGGGACAGTCTCGTATGACGGAGTTGTGAAAACTTCTCTACCTTTCGACGCCGTAGAACATACATTTACCCTGCATGGACTCCCAACTTCTACACAGGATCCACTCTTCGTAAACATTCCACTCCCTGTAAATACGGATGCTGAAATGAAGGCATACAACGATGACCCAACAAAACTTCCTGTAGGTCACAAAGTAACCTTCTCATTTCTAACAAGTGGTCCAGGTCATTATGTCTGGAACTGTGAATATCCATGCGGTGACTCGACGTATCAGGGCTTCGGTGCTGTTATGGGTCAACTCGGATATATGAGCGGAAAGGTAATCGTCATCTAATGTCTGACCACGACAACGAAATCATGGCGCCAACTCCAGGTGCACGAATTGCAACATTTCTTAAGCGCAAAGATGTAAGTCAAACTTTTTGGCTTGGCCTCTTCTTTACTGCTGTATTCGTAGTTTTGGGCCTGTGGGCTTATCCCAAGTGGATGCCCCCAGTCCTGAGCAAGCAGATGCAGGCTAATGAGGACATCATGATCTGGTTCACCGTTATCTCCGCACCCATTGCTGGTGTGGTTCTAGCAATTGCAACCAAATCCTTCTTGAACATGCACCGCGGTGATACCCCTCCTGAAGAAGGCGTCGCCATTAGAACAAATACCCCTGTTGTCATCATATGGACCGCCACTTCGGTGCTCTTCTGTATCGTTGCAATTGTTTGGGGCTTGGTAGCTCTGAATACTGAATCCATTGCTGCTGCCACCGACGCACCTAAGTCACTTATTGTTGATGTCACAGGTGCGCAATGGGCTTGGTCTTTCTACTATCCAGCACAGAACATCCACACTCACACTATGAATATCCCGGTCGACCAGCCAGTGACTTTCAACATCATCTCTGATGATGTAAACCACTCATTCTGGCCAGTCCAGTTGGG
>CAIUIT010000032.1 GCA_903899375.1 uncultured Actinomycetes bacterium | reverse complement strand
AGGTAAGCCTGTAGCGCGGAGAATTGGGCCGGTGATACCTAGAGTGATGCAGCCCGCTAAATCGAGATAACCAACACCCTGGGTACGTTTCATCCAGATGGTGTTACCGATCAAGAGCTTGGCATTATCTTTAAAGTTCTGCCGAAGTTCTTTCACCGTCTCGCGGATCTTGGTGAGTGCGCCATCTGGAAGATCTTGCGAAACTCCACCGGGACGGACATAGGCCATATTCATGCGGAGCCCAGATATTAATTCAAAGATATCGAGAACTTTTTCCCGCTCGCGGAATGCAAAGAGCATCGGGGTCAGCGCGCCCAATTCGAGGGCACCTGTTCCAAGGGCAACCATGTGAGAAGAGATTCGGTTGAACTCCATCATCATCACGCGAATAACACTGGCGCGCTCTGGAATCTGATCAGTTACTCCGAGAAGTTTTTCAACGCCTAAGCAATAAACGGTCTCATTAAAAATCGGCGACAAGTAATCCATCCGGGTAACAAAGGTAGTTCCTTGTGTCCAGGTGCGATATTCGGCGTTCTTTTCGATACCGGTATGCAGATATCCGATGCCGGCTCGCGCTTCTGTAACGGTCTCGCCTTCAAGTTCCAAGATGAGTCGAAGCACTCCATGTGTAGATGGATGTTGCGGACCCATGTTGACGACAACGCGCTCTTCCTTCGTTGCACCAATTTCGGTTACGAGAGAGTCCCAATCGCTTCCAGTAACGGAATAAACGCGACCCTCTGTGGTCTCGCGCGATGATGCGTATGGATCGTGAGTTGTCATCGGTAAGACCTACGCTCTGATGGAGGTGGAACTGTTGCACCCTTGTACTCAACAGGTATTCCGCCGAGTGGGTAATCCTTACGTTGTGGGTGACCGATCCAGTCATCGGGCATCAAGATGCGCGTAAGACCGGGATGGCCATCAAAGATAATTCCGAACATATCGAATGTCTCGCGCTCGTGCCAGTTATTTCCGCCCCACAACTCAACGAGTGAAGGAAGATGCGGGTTGCTATCTGGAACGCTGGCTTCTAGACGAATACGGCGATTGAATGTCATTGATAGGAATGGGTACACGCAGTGCAGTTCGCGATCTTTATCGGCTGGATAGTGGACTCCATTTACTCCGAGACACATTTCGAAACGTAGTACTGGATTATCGCGAAGGACCTGGGCTACCTGAAATAGGCGTGCTGCTTTAACATGAAGGGTCAGCTCGCCACGATCTACAACTACTCGCTCAATGTCTTCGTTGAACTCTGGATAAGCACGCTCAAGTTCATCGACCATCTCATCGAAGTAGCCACCGTAGGGACGCTCCGTTGAAGCCGAATTCTGACTTTTGCGAACTAACCCACCAAAACCTGATGTATCGCCAGTTCCCTTGGCGCCAAATGATCCGTGATCGTCGGTCATGATTTCAACAGCCCTTGAATTTGGAAGGTCGGCTTAGAAGCGAGCGCAGCGGCTTCCACCTCACGAATGATCGCCTCGCGATTAGCACCCAACTTGGTATTGCTGATCTGCTCATGCAATTT
>CAIUIT010000031.1 GCA_903899375.1 uncultured Actinomycetes bacterium | reverse complement strand
CGAGGTCGATCCCTTCTTGGCGCACCAAACGCAACCAACTATTGCAGAGGGTAAGTCACTCTGGAATTTGATCAGTCGCCCAAATCTCCTGGTAAAAGTCCCCGCGACAATCGCAGGACTCCCCGCAATTCGCGAACTTACGGCAGCTGGTATTAGCGTTAACGTCACTTTGATCTTCTCTGTGGAACGCTACAAATTAGTCATGGATGCCTACCTTGCCGGTCTCGAAGATCGCCTCGCTGCCACTTTACCTATCAACGAAATTCACTCAGTGGCATCTTTCTTTGTATCTCGGCTCGATACCGAAATTGATAAGCGCCTTGACGCGATTGCCCCACACTCACCGCTGCGTGGCGCCTCTGCCATTGCAAATGCGGTCCTCGCGTACGAGGCATTCCTTTCTGTCATCTCTTCGCCGCGTTGGCAGGCGTTGGTAGCGCACGGAGCAAATCAACAACGGCCACTCTGGGCTTCAACCGGCGTCAAAGACAAGGCCTATGACTCCACCCGGTACGTCATTGAACTCATCGCGCCACATTGTGTAAACACCATGCCAGAAGCAACCCTGAATGAAGTCCGCGCACATGGTGCGGTTCGAGGTGACACGATCACTCCGGCGATTGCAGGTGCACACGCTCACTTCGCAGCGCTCCATGCTGCTGGCATAGATCTCGCTGATGTAGTTGAGTTTCTTGAAGTAGATGGAGTGAAGAAATTTGCCGATGCCTGGCAAGAACTACTAGACAATGTGAGTGCGGTTTCCTAAATGATTACTGTTTCCGGTCCTGCTTTACAACTTGCCACTACGGCAACAAAGAATTCCCTTAACGAAATTCTCTCGCGCTTAGCGGCCAAAGATCACACTCTGTGGGGGCCAGAGGCGCAAGGCGAAGCAGCCGTCCGCTTAAATTGGATCGACCTTCCGACATCTTCGCGAGCCTTGCTTCCAGAACTCGATGCCCTCACCGCGTGGGCGCGCAGCAAGCAAATTTCGACAATCGTTCTGGCGGGAATGGGTGGCTCTTCTCTCGCCCCGGAGGTAATCGCCAAGAGTTACAACAAAAACCTCACCGTTTTGGACACAACCGATCCCGATCAGATCAATGCCGCTATCCCTTCTGATCTCGCCCATAGCCTCGTCGTCGTGGGTTCCAAATCTGGATCTACCATCGAGACCGCTTCTCATAAGGCTTTTTTTACCAAGATATTCCACGATGCAGGGCTTAACCCGGCAGAACACTTTGTCATTGTCACCGACCCGGGTTCACCCCTAGATAAATCGGCGCGTGCCGATGGTCTGCGTGTAATAAATGCAGATCCCAGTGTTGGGGGCCGTTACAGCGCACTCTCCGCATTTGGTTTAGTTCCTGCTGCTTTGATTGGCGTAGATGTTTCGATCTTGATCGATGATGCAGCCGCTGCTGCGGAAACTTTCGTAAAGCCCGATTCCGTCGCCGTGCAGGTTGCCGCCACCATATTCGACAAGGGTGAACAGAACGTTGCATTCTTCGACGCAGGTTCAGATCTACCTGGGATCTCTGACTGGATCGAGCAGCTTGTTGCTGAGTCCACTGGAAAGAATCAAACAGGACGCCTTCCGATCGCTATTGAATCTGAAAATGCAGAGATCGCAGGAGCCGCTTTAAAGATCGGTTTTCAAGCCGGAACCCGAGCAGATCTCACAGTTCTGGGAACGCTCGGAGAACAATTCATCCTGTGGGAGTGGGTAACCGCGCTCCTGAGTTACAGCCTTGCGGTCGACCCATTTAATCAACCCAATGTCACGGAAGCAAAGGAGCGCACGGGCGCTCTGCTTTCAACATGGAATGACGGAAAGGTCCCACGGCTGAAGGCATCATTTGAAGATGATTTGCTCGCCGTGTATAGCACTTCAACTGAAAAGAGCCTTTCTGGCCAGCTACATGATTTTTTTGCGCACTCCTGTCATTACGTCGCGATCATGGCATACCTCGCTCGTGGGATTGATAACCAAGCTCCATTGATTCGTGAGCTGGTTGCGCGCAAGAGCGGTAAGGGAACGACCTTTGGTTGGGGTCCACGTTTTCTGCACTCCACCGGGCAATTCCATAAAGGTGGACAACATAATGGAGCTTTCTTACAGATTACAGGCGAGAACGAGATTGATCTTGTTATTCCCCATCAGAATTTCTCATTCCATACTTTGCTCATGGCGCAAGCACTTGGAGATGGTCAGGCGTTATCAGATCGTTCATTCCCTTTGATGCGCATCCACCTCAAAAAGAGGGAAGCTGGATTAAATGCTCTGCTGGCGGAACTAAAACAGATTTAGTCGTCGCCGCGCAATTTTGATAAAGCATCGCCAAGGATCTTTTCGGCTTCTGCCTCGCTGCGACGCTCTTTAACGTAAGCCAAGTGAGTCTTGTATGGCTCATTCTTAACAGGTAGTGGTGGCTTATCTTTATCTAAGCCAGCGGGATAACCACAGCGCGGGCAATCCCACTCGTTGGGGATCGTTACTGTTCCATCTTCGGCAAATGAGGGACGGGTCTCGTGGCCATTGGCGCACCAGTAAGAGACACGAAAGCGAGCTATCGCCTCGCCACGCTCTGCCTCGCCCATTGGGCCGGCACCGACGCGACTACCGCGGATTGCACTTCCTGCCATTTTTACTCCCTTTAGATTTTCTTACGCGTGAAAAACTTTTTACTTCAGGTACAGACTCAGGGTGACTACCCCAGCAAACCAGAGGCCACCAACGACGATGGTAATGCGATCTAGGTTCTTCTCTACAACGGATGAACCGCCATAGTTAGAGGAGATACCGCCGCCGAAGAGGTCAGAGAGACCGCTTCCTTTGCCCTTGTGGAGCAGAACCAAGAGGATCATGAGAACGCTGGTAATCACCAGAAGAATTGATAAAGCTAAAACCACGGTCATGCTCCTTTTATTTCCTACTAATCCAAGCCTGTAAAAGGCGGGTTTAGATGAACTCGATGAGGGTCATTTAGACTCTTTCGAGCCAGGGGCTAAGGATAGCGTCTAATTACGAGGTCGCTACGCGGTGGAACTTGGCGATTCGGGCAAATTCCTCAGGATCCAGGCTCGCTCCCCCGACTAGCACACCGTCAACATCGCTTTCGCGCATAATATCGACGATATTTGCCGACTTCACCGAGCCCCCGTAGAGAATTCGCGCAGCAGCGGCGATCTCCTCGCTACCGATGGATTTGAGTGCTTCGCGGATGGCGGCACAGACCTCTTGGGCATCGGCTGGAGTCGCTGTCTTACCAGTTCCGATAGCCCAGACTGGTTCGTAGGCGAAGACAACCTTTTTGAGATCCGGTTTATGTAATCCGTGAAGTGATTCGGTTAATTGATTGACTACAAATTCGACCTGCTTGCCAGATTCGCGGATAGCGAGATCTTCTCCGATGCAGAGAATCGGAATCATCTCATTGATAAGCGCTGCCTTCGCCTTGCTTGCAACCAGCGTGTTGCTCTCATTATGAATAGTGCGGCGCTCAGAGTGACCGACCAGGACATAGGTGCATCCCAACTTGTTCAACATCATTCCAGAGATATCGCCGGTAAATGCGCCAGATACATCAGGCGAGAGATCTTGCGCTCCATAGGTCAGACGTAAACGGTCTCCATCAATCAAGGTCTGTACCGAACGAATATCGGTAAAAGGAGGGAAGATAGCGACGTCAACGGCGTCGTAATCCTTCTCTTCCAGTGAGTAAGAGAGCTTCTGAGTTACAGCTATGGCCTCGAGATGATTGAGATTCATCTTCCAGTTTCCCGCGATCAGTGGTTTACGCATGATTTAAAACCTCAATCCCTGGGAGTGGTTTACCTTCTAAGTACTCTAGCGAAGCGCCACCGCCGGTAGAGATATAACCAAACTGATCATCTTTAAAACCAAGTGCTCGCACCGCCGCAGCTGAGTCTCCTCCGCCAACGACAGAAATCCCCTGGACCTTCGTCAGGCTTTCTGCAACAACTTCAGTGCCATGGGCGAAGTTGGGAAATTCGAAGACTCCCATTGGACCGTTCCAAAAAACGGTATGACATTTTTCGATCGCAGCGCCAAATGCGGCAGCGCTTGCAGGGCCAATATCAAGGCCAATTTGATCCGCTGGAATTGCATATGCACTGACCAAGGTAGGTGTGGCATCTGCCGCAAAGGCGGGGGCAACGACGATATCGGTGGGAAGCAATAACTCGACGCCAAGCTTCTTAGCTTCGTGGAGCAGTTTCTTCACATCGTCGATCAGATCTAGCTCAACCAGAGACTTTCCAATTTCGTGACCTTCTGCGGCGAGGAAGGTAAAGAGCATTCCACCACCAATAGCCAAGACATTTACCTTGTCGAGCAAGTTCTTGATTACGCCTATCTTGTCGGAGACCTTTGCTCCGCCGAGTACTACGCCATAAGGGCGATCAGGGTTCTCGGTTAACTTCTTCAGAACCTCGATTTCGGCGGCGACGAGAAAACCGGCGGCGCTGGGAAGAATTTTGGCGATGTCATAGACCGATGCGTGCTTACGATGCACTGCTCCAAATCCATCACTTACGAAGAGATCTATCCCGACAGCTAATTGAGCGGCAAGCGCTGCACGCTCTGCCTCGTCCTTAGATGTTTCTGCAGCTTCGTAGCGAATATTTTCTAGAAGCAGTATCTCCCCTGGTTGGAGAGCGGACTTCTTCGCATCAACTTCTGCTCCAACGATCTCGGATGAAAAGAGGACTGGAGAGCCAAGAAGATCACCCAATCGATGTGCGACAGGAGCAAGAGTCATAGCTGGATTGCGTTCACCCTTGGGACGACCAAGGTGAGCGGTAATAACGACGCTGGCGCCGTTATCAATCAGATATTTAATGGTGGGCAACGATGCCCGAATGCGACCGTCATCGCGGATGACACCCTCTTTAATAGGGACATTAAGGTCGCATCGGAGCAGAACTCGCTTTCCTGCCACATCAAGTGATTGAAGCGCAGTAAAACTCATTAGAGAGATTTACCTACAAAGGTGACGAGGTCGACGAGGCGATTAGAGTAACCCCACTCGTTGTCATACCAACCAAGAACCTTGGCGGTCGATCCGATTGTCTTTGTGAGCCCGGCATCGAAGATGCATGAACTTGGATCGGTGACGATATCTGCTGAAACGATTGGGTCTTCGGTGTATTGCAAGATTCCCTTAAGTGGACCTTCAGCGGCCTTCTTCATCGCAGCGTTAATCTCGGCTGCAGTTACCTCGCGAGCGAGTTCGACGGTGAGATCGGTAGCAGAACCTGTTGGGACTGGTACGCGAAGTGCATATCCATCGAGCTTCCCTTTGAGGTTAGGTAAGACCAAACTGATCGCCTTGGCGGCGCCAGTAGAGGTAGGAATGATCGAGACAGCACCGGCGCGCGCGCGACGGAGATCCTTATGTGGCTGATCGTGAAGAGATTGGTCATTTGTGTACGCGTGAACTGTAGTCATCAAGCCCCGAACGATGCCGAACTCTTCATCGAGAACCTTTGCCATTGGAGCAAGGCAGTTGGTTGTGCATGAAGCGTTAGAAATAATGTTATGTGAGGCTGGATCGTACTTCTCGTCATTTACGCCCATCACGATGGTGATATCTTCATCGGTAGCAGGAGCAGAGATGATGACCTTCTTGGCTCCAGCGGTGATGTGCTTATTGGCATCCGCGGCCTTGGTGAAGAAGCCAGTTGATTCGATGACGATATCTGCCTTGAGATCAGCCCATGGCAAGTTAGCGGGATCGCGCTCAGCGAATACCTTTATTGTCTTTCCGCCGACGGTGATCGAATCATCCGTGTAGGTGACAGGAAGGCCAAGACGCCCCAAAATCGAGTCATACTTCAAGAGGTGAGCAAGAGTGTGATTGTCCGTGAGGTCGTTAATTCCGACAATCTCAAAATCGGCTCCGGAGGTTAGTGCGGCCCGGAAAAAGTTACGTCCAATACGTCCAAATCCATTAATTCCAACACGAATCACGATAATCCCACCTTCTTAAATAATGAGTTTTCTCATTAAGCACTGTCAATAATCACTACATTGTGATGAGTAAATCCTACCAGTCTGACTAATCAGCCAATAAATCAGGTGTGAGCCCCGCCTCAGTGTCAGGAATTCCTAGATCGTGCGCACGTTTATCTGCCATTGCTAATAGGCGACGGATCCGTCCAGCGATCGCATCCTTCGTCATGGGTGGAGTGGCAAGTGAACCAAGCTCTTCGAGGCTTGCCTGTCCATAATTAATTCGCAGTTCACCGGCATCTTTCAAGTGGCCTGGGATCTCGTCACCCAAAATCTCTAGCGCCCTTGCGACGCGGGCAGATGCTGCTACTGCTGCGCGAGCTGATCTGCGCAGATTGGCATCATCGAAATTGGCGAGGCGATTGGCTGTCGCTCGAACTTCCCGGCGCATCCTACGTTCTTCCCAAGCCAGCACGCTCTCGTGCGCGCCTAGGCGGGTCAAGAGGGCTCCAATAGCGTCACCATCTCGAATCACGACACGATCAACGCTTCTCACTTCACGCGCCTTAGCCGCTATCCCTAAGCGACGCGCAGCACCAACAAGGGCGAGAGCGGCTTCTGGCCCAGGACAGGTGATTTCCAAAGCAGAAGAACGGCCAGGCTCTGTCAACGAACCATGAGCCAAGAAGGCGCCGCGCCAGGCAGCCTCTGCATCACAAATTCCTGCAGAAACAACTTGTGGAGGTAAACCTCGTATGGGTCTGGCGTTGCTATCAACCAACCCAGCTTGCCGAGCTAGCGCATCCCCTTCTGCGAGGACGCGAACGACATATCTACTGCCCTTGCGCAAACCACTCGGGGATAAGACGGATAGTTCACTTTCATGGCCATAAATTTCAGCGATATCTTTCCGCAACCTACGCGCTGCTTGGGCGGTATCGAGTTCTACCTCAATAACAATCTTTCCAGAGGCGATGTGCAATCCACCCGCGAAGCGAAGTAGAGCAGAAACTTCGGATTTCCGGCAGCATGGTTTGGTGATGTTGAGACGACTCAACTCATCTTTCACCGCTGCTGTCATTGCCATGCGGCAATCTAAGCAGGGTTCACCCAATAATGTGTGAGAAAACTGAACGAAGTTTCAGAACATCATGATGGTAACTCCCAGGAGTTTGCGCTAAGGGAGCAACCACAAGCTCTCCGCCCAAACCCTCAACCAAGCCTTTAAGTCGGGAGTTGACCTCAATTGCAGCGGGATCAACGATCGCGAAATCAATGCGCAATCTAGGTTGGTGCTGCAAGATAAATTCCAAATGATCGGCGGCTGATGATCCTGCGAATTCATCAGCGGAATCTGGCTCGGGGAGATTGAGAACCATGATCCGTTTGGCATTAGAGCTCACTACCGCCTGTGCCAACTCAGGTAGAAGCAGATGCGGCATGACGCTAGAAAACCAGGAACCGGGACCGATGGTTATCCACTCTGCGGTTAGCAGGGCGCTCAATACTTGTGGTGTAACGCGAGGGTTTTCAGGGATAAGACGAATCGACTCGATGCGCCCCTTTGTCGTTGCAACCTGCACCTGCCCTCGGACTATCTTTCTCCCGTATGCGGTATTAAATGTTCCCTCAATATCTAATGGATCCAACGACATTGGTAGAACTTCTCCAACAACACGCAAGAGATTTCCAACCTGTCGAATCCCACGTACCGTATCGCCATCCATATCCCAAAGCGCCATCATGAGTAGATTGCCAAGAGCATGTCCGCTCAGCGCGCTCTCCCCGGTAAAGCGATATTGCAATACCTCAGCCCAGCCACGGCCCCATTCATCATCGCTGCAAAGTGCCGCCAGAGCCATTCGTAAATCTCCCGGAGGAAGGGATCCGAACTCCGCTCGCAAGCGACCACTCGAACCGCCATTATCCGCCACAGTTACTACCGCGGTTATTTCGGAGGTAATCCCACGCAGTGCGGTGAGAGTTGCGGCGAGGCCATGTCCGCCGCCGAGGGAGACAACTTTTGGGTTTGTCATTCCTTAAAGTTCGCGACCCAGGTCGCGGTGGATCGCGGTCGCTTCAATACGTTGATCGCCTACAACTCCACGCACATTGAAGAGGCGAGAGAGCTCTTCTGCAATTGCGACGCTGCGATGCTTACCTCCAGTACAACCAATGGCGAGCGTTAAATACTTACGACCTTCGCGAAAGAATCCCGAGGCCATAGTTTCAAAGAGTGATTGGTACTTCTCGAGAAAATCCTGCACATTCTCTGTTCCCAAAACACGTTCTGAAACTTCACTATCTAGGCCGGTGAGCGGGCGCAGCTCTGGATCCCAATGGGGATTTGCTATAAAACGACAATCTACGACCAGATCTGCATCGACGGGGATTCCATACTTGTATCCAAAGGAGAGCACATTCACTCTTAAATCCGCAGTGGAGGAAGTTGCAAAGAGTTCCTCGATCTTCTGCTCCAATTGATGAATATTGAAAGTAGAGGAATCGATGAGAACATCTGCCACGGAGCGGACTTCGCGCAGGCGCTCGCGCTCTTTAGCGATTCCATCGAGAATTCGATCATTACCCTGCAGCGGATGGGGGCGACGCGTTGACTCAAAGCGGCGAACCAGAACATCGTCATTGGCATCTACAAAGAGAACCTGGCGTTCAATCCCGCGCTCCGCGAGTTGGCTCAGCGCACTGCTGAGATTTCCGAAGAATTCGCGCCCTCTGACATCAATAACAACGGCGATCTTGGAGGTGCTATTTGCCGCCATATCGAAGAGATTGGCAAGGAGCGTTGGCGGAAGGTTGTCGACGACATACCAACCCAAATCTTCTAGAACGTGGGCAACGGTGGAGCGACCAGCCCCGCTCATACCTGTTATAACCACGACCTTGGCGTTCATGTTCGGAAGTCTATCCTCGGATTTCGCCAGTTCCCAGATCAATATGAGGCTCGCCTCTAGGCTCTGCCTGCAGCGATTGCGCGATAATCGAAGCGATCTTTTCGCCTATTCCTGGAACCGCAGCGATCTCTTCGATACTTGCCTTCTTTATGGCTCCTACCGATCCGAATCGATCGAGGAGCGCTTTGCGGCGCACCTCACCCAGAAGTGGAATTTCATCGAGCAAAGACTCAAGCATCACCGCGGATCGCTTTGAACGATGGAAGGTAATGGCAAAGCGGTGGGCTTCATCACGAACACGCTGTAGTAAATAAAGACCTTCGCTATGGCGCGGCAAGATAATGGGATCGGAATTCTGGGGAAGCCAGACCTCTTCCAACCTCTTAGCTAGTCCGACCAAAGGAATATCTTGTAAGCCCAACGCCGAAAGTGCTTGGTATGCAGCATTGACCTGTGGTGCGCCACCATCAACAACAATTAATTGTGGTGGATAAGCAAATTTTGGCCGGGCACCACCTTGCATCTTCAACTCATCCATATCGATATCGCGCTCTGCCAAGTACCGTTTGAGGCGACGCGTGAGCACATGATTCATCGCCCGGGTGTCATCAAAACCGGCATCATCATCGATGGCGAACCTACGATAATCAGCTTTCTTCGGCTGGCCATCTTCAAATACCACCATGGATGCAACCATATGTTTGCCTTGAATATTGGAGATATCGAAGCATTCGATGCGCAAGGGAAGATCTTTCAAACCTAACGCCTCTTGAATCTCATTGAGCGCTCTACCCACAACTGCCACATCGTTGGAGCGTTTGCTTAAGTATTGAATGAGAGCCTGCTGGGCATTGCGTTGCACCGTGCGCATCATGTCGAACTTTTCACCACGCTGCGGAACGGCAATCGATACCTTGTGACCTGCTCCTGCGGAGAGCCACTCAATGAGCGCTGCTGAATCCACGGGATCACGGTCAACCAAAATCTCAGAAGGTGCTTTGTTTTCAATATAGATCTTGGCAAGAGCCGCGGTGATTACATCTTCTTCTTCCAGAACATCGGCCAAATCAATGATCCAGGCCCGCGATGCGACGATGCGACCAGCTCTAATAGAGAAGAGAGAAGCCGCGGCATGCGTGACCTCTTCGTGAATTCCGATGAGATCGGCGGAGAAATTGTTATTGAGCGAAGTCTCGGTAAATTCCGTGGTCTTTCCCAAGGCCTCTAACTGATCTCGCAATCTGGCCGCGAGTTCGTACTCTTCATTTCCGGCAGCGCGTTCCATATCGAGTTGGAGCGACTGGGCAATATCGGTGGGATTTCGATCAAGATAAGTGACGAGGTTTTTAGCTAGCGCGGTGTGCTCATCCTGTGAGATCCATCCGACGCAGGGAGCCGAGCATTTACCGATATCTCCTAAGAGACACTGTCTCTTAGTTGCTATTGCGCGATTGAAGTTGGACTGAGTGCAAGCACGAATGGGAAAAATCTTCTGCAGTACTTCTACCGTCCCCCGCAGCGCCCAGGTATTGGTAAATGGACCGAAGTATCGGTTGCCCTTTATATGTTTCTGGCGCGATACGAAGAGCCTGGGGTACTGTTCAGAGAGCGAAACCGCTAAGTACGGGTAAGTCTTGTCATCCTTAAATTGCACATTGAACTGAGGATTTTCAGATTTGATCCAAGTAAATTCCAGTGCAAGCGCTTCTATCTCTGTGGCGACGATCGTCCAATCAACGCGTACCGCGGTATGCACCATGCGGTAAGTCTTTGCCGCAAGATTGGAGCCAAAGTATGAGTTAAGTCGATTCTTAAGGTTCTTCGCCTTGCCCACGTAGATCACGCGGTCACTCTTATCGTAGAAGCGATAGACCCCAGGTTCGGTAGGAATATTGCTCGGACGATAATCCGCTGGATTGCTCACGGCTAGTGAAGTACTTCCGCCAAGAATTTTCCGGTGTAACTTGCAGAAACTTTTGCCACTGCTTCGGGAGTGCCCTCGGCAATTACGGTACCGCCACCGGCGCCACCTTCGGGTCCGAGGTCGATAACCCAATCGGCAGATTTGATAACGTCCAGATTGTGTTCAATTACCACCACGGTATTTCCAGAATCGACGAGTCGATTGAGAACTAGCAAGAGCTTGCGGACATCTTCAAAGTGCAAACCTGTCGTCGGTTCGTCGAGAACGTAGATTGTGCGACCTGTCGAGCGGCGCTGTAACTCCGTGGCCAACTTAACCCGCTGGGCTTCACCGCCCGAGAGCGTCGGTGCTGATTGTCCGAGGCGTACATACCCCAAGCCAACATCGTTGAGGGTCTTTAAATAGCGTGAAATCGCAGGAACCGATTCAAAGAAATGTGAAGCTTCTTCGATGGGCATCGCAAGCACTTGCGCGATCGTCTTGCCCTTGTAGTGAACTTCCAGAGTCTCGCGGTTGTAAAGCGCACCATGGCAGACCTCGCACGGTACGTAGACATCTGGCAAGAAGTTCATCTCGATCGTAATGGTGCCATCACCGGAGCAGTTTTCGCAGCGACCACCCTTTACATTGAAGGAGAAACGGCCTTGTTGATACCCACGGATCTTGGCCTCGGTCGTCTCGGAAAAGAGAGCGCGGATCTTGTCGAATACCCCGGTATATGTCGCTGGGTTTGATCGAGGGGTTCTACCGATCGGAGATTGATCCACGTGAACGACCTTGTCGAGCTGGTCGATTCCAGTGATCGTGCGGTGACGACCTGGAACTATGCGCGCTCCGTTGAGTTTGTTCGCAAGTACCGAGTAGAGAACATCATTGACCAAAGTAGATTTTCCAGAGCCGCTGACGCCGGTAACAGCAACAAAGAGTCCCAATGGAAATGCGACGTTGATGCTTTTTAAGTTGTTTTCCTTCGCTTCCTTAACCACGACGCTGCGCTTGGGATCCCCTACACGACGTTCTGCTGGAAGTGGGATCGATCTGCGGCCCGCCAGGTAGTCACCCGTGATTGATTCGGGAGCGTTGATCAAGGCTTGATAATCACCCGATGAAACGACCCTGCCACCGTGCTCCCCCGCGCCTGGACCAATATCGACGATCCAGTCTGCGATCCGGATTGTGTCCTCATCGTGTTCTACAACAATCAGGGTATTTCCGAGATCACGCAATCGGGTCAGAGTTTCGATAAGGCGGCGGTTATCGCGTTGATGCAAGCCGATACTTGGTTCATCCAGAACATAGAGGACTCCGGTGAGGCCAGAACCGATCTGCGTAGCCAAACGGATGCGCTGTGCTTCGCCACCAGAGAGCGTTGCTGCCGGGCGCTCGAGTGAAAGGTAATCCAAACCGACAT
>CAIUIT010000030.1 GCA_903899375.1 uncultured Actinomycetes bacterium | reverse complement strand
CCGCTCATCCGATTGGATGTGCGGCCCCTGGTGGGTTTCGATTCGGTTTACCGAATAGAACTCCAGGTTCCGCGCAGTCCATAGGCTGCAAAATTCTTGGTTGCCCAGAACTTGGCGGCGTATGAATGAGCGTGTGTTGTGGGTGTGAAGGCAGCAAGAAGCGCAGCACGTGAGGTGCTGGTGCTCTTACGTGTCATAGACACATCTGCCTCCTTGTTAATGTAAATCCCCGCCTGTGTGGCAGTTGCATAAGGGTACGGGGCGCACCCCGAATCTCGCAACCTAATTAAATTAGCCCGCTCAAAAATTCACTGGGAGCGCCCGAATAACTCAGGTGGACCGTCCGTTTCGCACGCGTAAGCCCCACATAGAAGAGGCGGCGCTCCTCTTCTATCTCGGTGCCCATCGGCAATATTCCATCATTCACGCTCACCAGAAAGACGTGATCCCATTCCAAGCCCTTAGCGGCGTGGAGCGTGGAAAGCACTACTCCTGGCAGGGTCGGTGGGTTGTTCTGCTCGGCACGGTCTTCGAGCTCACGTAAGAATGTACGCAGGCTTGGAGCGCCGGCGGCCTTCATCTGCGCCCCGAGAGTAGTGAAAGCGCGGACATAATCGGCGCTACCAAAGGGGCGCAGGACTGATTCGAGATCGTGCAACCAATCATTCGCATCAGTAGGAAGAACTGAGGCGCTACGAATAACCCGCATCGCATCGCGTACTTCGACGCGGTCAAAGAAGCGCTCGCTGTTCTTCAATTGGGTTTCGATGCCGCGCGCTTTGAGCGCCGCTTCAAAGGGATCTAGACCATTGTTGGTGCGAGTCAAAATCGCGATGTCGGAGTGAGTTTTGCCCAACGCTGCGATAGCGTCGATGACCGCTGTGACTTCCGAACTGGTTGTATTAAATGCACGCAGCTCCAACTTTTCGCCACGTTCATTGACCGACGTTAATTCGTGATCGCCGTGGGAAGCGCCGCCTTTGAGAATGCGATTGGCGGTCTCAATGATTTCAGGAGTTGATCTATATCCGCGGGTGAGGCGAATGACAGGCGCCTTGGGAAAACGCTGCGAAAAGCCGAGTAGGAATTGCGAGGTAGCGCCAGCGAAAGAATAAATGGTTTGCGCCGCATCTCCAACCACGCACAGATCATCGCGATTGCCTAGCCAAAGGTTTAATAAACGTTGTTGCAGTGGCGATACATCCTGATACTCATCAACGGTGAAATATCTATATTGATCGCGGATCCGTTCGCGCACATCGCGATCCTCTTCCAGCATGCCAACCGTTAAGAGAAGTACATCTTCAAAATCGATAATGCGCTCTTGGTGCTTTAAAGTTTCATACGCTTGGTAAACCTTTGCGACCTCGAGAAAGTTCTCCTTATCGGGGCGTCCATTAGGAATACGCAGAGTGCGCCCTGCTGCTAGCGCTTCTTCCACATAATCGCTGGGTGCCGTCTGCAGTGCTTTGGCCCATTCGATCTCTCCGCTGATCTCCCGCAAGGTGGCAACGCCCGGCACTAGTGAAGTATCACTGCGGCCCATGGCATCACCCAGAAAACTTCCCTTCGATGTCAGCAGCTTCGGAAAGCTACCTCCGAATGAGTATGGCCAGAAATACATCAACTGCTTTAAAGCAGCCGAGTGAAAAGTACGCGCGGCAGCATTGGGGACGCCCAAGGTGCGCAAGCGAGCGCGCATCTCCCCCGCGGCACGCGCGGTAAAGGTAAGTGCCAGAGTTTTTGTCGGATCGGTAACGCCGGCAGCGACCGCATACGCGATGCGATGAGTGATTACGCGGGTCTTACCTGTTCCGGCTCCCGCGATAATGCAGAGTGGGCCGCGAATATTTGTGACAGCGATGCGCTGTTCGGGGTCAAGCCCTTTAAGAATCTCGTCGAGTTCCATGCGATGCCTTTAAGGGCGCCAGGTCTCTGCGCCGGGAAGTGCCAGGCGATCTGCTCCGTACCAAGCCTGAATCATGGCGCGCGCGACGCTGATGGATGGCGGCAAAAGCAGCGTGCCTTCCATTATCGCGGCATACAAGCCATCGCGATCAAACCAGCGGATTTCTACAATCTCTTCTCCATCGGGACGCGCATTCTCTGGGTCTTGAATCGTCGCTTCAAAGGCGATCATTAAGGATTGCGGAAAGGGCCAAGGTTGTGAACCGAGATAATGAATGTCAGCGACGCTCACGCCGGACTCTTCTAGAACCTCACGGATGACGCATTGCTCAAATGATTCCCCTGCTTCGACAAAGCCAGCAAAGGTAGAGAATCGAAATTCCGGCCAGACCGCCTGGCGACCCAAGAGAATGCGATCGTCCTTATCCTTTACTAGCACGATGATCGCCGGATCGGTGCGTGGATAATGTTCGTGACCTTGCGCGCAACGGCGAATCGATCCTCCAAGCGCTGGATCAGTGGGCAATCCACAAACGGCGCAGATCGGATGTTTGTGATGCCAGAGCGCTACTGCTTGTCCATGGACCGCAAGCCCGATTTCTAAGCTAGTCAGTTCTGCGCTTATTTCACGGAGCGTCTTGTAATCT
>CAIUIT010000029.1 GCA_903899375.1 uncultured Actinomycetes bacterium | reverse complement strand
CGATATCCGCGTAGAACGGGTCCGCACGGGTGTCTTGCAGTTGCGGGATACCAATCCAGAAACCCAGACCGATGGAAGTGTCTCTGGCATTGGAGTACGAGTCATCGTCAACGGATCGTGGGGTTTCGCATCTGCGCCAGATATCAGCGCCGATAAAGCGAGAGAACTGGCAAAAGTTGCTGTTGCCATGGCAAAGACCAGTGGTCCCCTATCCACCGAAGAGATAGCCCTGGCACCCGAACCTGTCTACGCAGGCAAGACGTGGGTGAGCGCTTATGAGATTGATCCCTTTGATGTTCCCGGCGCCGAAAAGATCGCGCGACTAGCAGAACTCAATGCCTCTCTATTGAAGTCAACTGCCGTGAACTTTGCTTCCGCCTTTTCGATGTTCGTTAAAGAGCAGAAGCACTATGCCGATTCATACGGGACATCAACGACGCAGCAACGCGTTCGAATGCAGACACAAATTGAAGCATTTAACGTGGGCGATAAAGGTTTTGAATCCATTCGGACTTTGGCACAGCCCGCCGGCTTTGGTTGGGAATGGATGGGCAACTCTGCTTGGAACTGGGACGAAGAAATTGCAGAACTTCCAACTTTGCTAGCAGAAAAAGTTGCGGCTCCATCGGTCGTTGCCGGCAAATATGACTTGCTCATACATCCCAGCAATCTCTGGTTAACGATTCACGAATCTATTGGCCATGCCACTGAGTTAGATCGTGCACTTGGGTATGAAGCCAACTATGCCGGGACATCCTTTGCAACAATCGATAACCTGAATAAGTTGCAGTACGGCTCATCACTCATGAACATCACAGGTGATCGAGTGACTCCACACGGATTAAGCACAGTTGGTTACGACGATGAAGGCGTAGAAGCACAGCGTTGGGACATAATTAAAGATGGCCTGCTCGTCGGTTATCAATTGGATCGCCGCATCGCATCACGCGCCGGCCGTGAACGAAGCAATGGCTGCGCCTTTGCCGATTCGCCGAGTCACGTCCCTATTCAGCGCATGCCTAACGTTTCGCTACAACCAAATCCAACGGGTCCTGATTTCGATGGTTTGGTCGCCAGCGTCGAAGATGGAATCATGATTAAGGGCGATAACTCCTGGTCGATCGATATGCAGCGCTACAACTTCCAATTTACCGGGCAACAATTCCACCGCATTAAGAATGGAAAGATCGTTGGCCAAGTAAAGGATGTTGCCTACCAGGCAACAACGACTGACTTCTGGCGCTCTATGAAGACTGTTGGCGGTCCATCCACCTATGTATTAGGAGGGGCCTTCAATTGCGGCAAGGCACAGCCTGGTCAGATTGCAGCAGTAAGCCATGGTTGCCCAGCGGCGGTCTTCGACAAAGTAAATGTCCTTAACACCGTTGCGGAGGCTGGAAAATGATCGCGCCACAAGAACTTATTGAACGAATTACCGCTGCTGCCGATTACGAAGATTGCATCGTTATCGTTGAAGCAAAGACACAAGCCAATCTGCGCTGGGCGAGCAGCACCCTGACGACTAATGGCGTAATTGCCGAGCAGACGGTCACAGTCATCGCATTTGTTTCCGTCGATGGTGGAATAGCAACCGGATCGATAACAAAGACCAGCATTGAACTTGCTGAAATCCCTGGCATCGCCAAAGAGGCGGGGCTCGTTGCACTCGCTGCAGGTAAGGCCGAGGACCAAGCACCTCTGCTCCATGACCAAGTCGTAGGCGATTGGAAAGCAGCGCATGTAGCGACCGGTCCCGATGTATTTTCCACATTTGCTCCACAACTAGGTGATTTCTTTAAGAAGTCCAAGGCGGATTCGATCGAACTCTTTGGATATGCAGAACATACCCACCGCACGACATGGGTTGGATCGAAAGGTGGATTGCGTCTGCGCCATGACCAACCTTCGGGGCGTTTAGAGATGACAGGCAAATCTCACAATCGAAGCCGTTCTACGTGGGAAGGTCGAGCAACGCGTGACTTCGGCGATGTCGATCTCGCGGGTGTAGATGCCAGCATTCGCCAAAGACTCGACTGGCAATCCCGCAGTGCAACAAAAGCTGCTGGTCGATATCAAACCGTGCTTCCTGCCGGTTCAGTCGCTGATTTGCTCGCATATTTACTATGGACATCTCCGGCGCGCGATGCTGTAGAAGGTCGCTCTGTTTATTCCAAGAAGGGTGAGATCGGTAAGACGCGCATCGGCGAAGCCTTATCAAATCTCCCAGTCAATATTTATAGCGATCCAACTTACAAGGGGTTAGAAAGTTCCCCATTTAATGTCGCAACTAGCAGCGGACCATTTAGCTCGGTCTTCGACAATGGTTTGCCACAAGAAAAGTGGGACTTCGTCAAGGATGGAAAACTCAGCGGCCTGGTATCAACTCGCTCCGTTGAAAAAGCCACCGGCATTCCATACGGATCGGGTGGTGACAATGTCATCATGGATGTACCAGGCAGCAGCGGTGACTTAAACGCACAGATAGCTAAGGTGAAGAGCGGACTACTTCTTACAACTCTTTGGTATATCCGCATGGTCGATCCCGTGACGAGCTTGCTGACTGGTCTAACACGCGATGGCGTCTACGAGATTGCCGATGGCGAAGTTGTCGGTGCCGTAAATAACTTCCGTTGGAACGAATCGCCGGTCGATTTGCTGGGGAGAATCTCATCAGCTGGAGCCACTAAGGCAACAGCGACGCGGGAATTTGAGGATATGGCCCGTACCGCCACTCCCGATCTGATCTTCGATGATTTCAATATGTCGACGGTGAGCCAAGCCAACTAACCCGGCAAATTGTTGGCAATTTCTCCTTCCAAATAGCCTTTGCTAGTGTTTGACTCGGTCAAGAGCATCGACATATAGCCCCGGCTCGTCGATCAGCAACCCTCCTCCGCGGTGGGGTGCTCCGGGTGAGGACCAGGCCGGAAAGTCTGGCAAGCGCGGGCACCACGCCCCGTATTTTGCAGAGCCCAACTCTGCCCGAAAGGTAGTTACATATGAAGAAGAAATTAGGTATCGCAGTAACCGTCGCTGCAATCGTCGGATCCATCTCACTCGGATTCACGGCGACCGCTTCTAACGCAGCGACCCCATCCCTGCCAACACTTACAAAGGGATTTTTGACAATCGGAACCGATGATCCTGCTTACACTCCATGGTTCGATAGCAACAAGCCGGCAAATGGCAAAGGTTTTGAGTCAGCCGTGGCTTTTGCAGTAGCAAAGCAATTGGGCTATCCAGCTTCGAAAGTTAAGTGGGTAAAGGCTTCCTTCAATACTGTTATACAACCTGGCAAGAAGTCATTTGATTTCGATATCAATGAAGTCTCAATTACTCCAGAACGTGCAAAAGCTGTTGATTTCTCAACAGGTTATTACGATGTGGCCCAAGCGTTGATCACGACGACAAAGTCGAAGATTGCAAAGGCTAAGAGCATTGCGGATTTGGTTAACGCCAAGCTCGGTGCATCCGTCGGCAGTACTTCATACGCAACCATCACTGGAGTTATAAAGCCAAAAGCTAAGCCTGCTGTCTTCGATACCAACGATATTGCCACACAGGCACTCATCAATGGCCAGATCGATGGACTCGTCCTCGACCTACCAACAGCTTTCTACGTTGCAGCGGCTTCACTTAAGAATGGTCTGATCGTCGGTCAATTTGCTCCTAAGGCAGGTAGTGACCAATTCGGTCTGGTTCTCACCAAGGGAAGCGCTCTGACGAAGTCAGTTTCCGCTGCTGTTGACGCACTTCGCGCCAATGGAACTCTCAAAGCGCTTGCCGCTAAGTGGCTTTCAAATACGGCAGGGGCACCTGTACTCAAGTAGTTTAATCCCCTACTTGTAAACGGAGACCCGATGACCTATCAACCTTCCCCGCTGCGCTTGCAGCGTGAAGCTGCTAGGCGTCGGGTTTCTCGTCAATCAACGCTCGTTGCACTGATAAGTACCGTCGCAATCGCCAGCGTTCTAGTGATTGTTGTAACTGGTGCGCCAGGATTTAAACTCGTCAGACAGTCCTTCTTTAGTTGGCATTATGCGGTCTCTGCCTTCCCGCACGTTTTATCTGGTCTCTGGCTCAATCTGCGCGTCATGGTTATCGCAGAAATCTTTGTGCTTATTCTCGGATTATTAATTGCGCTAGCGCGAACCTCTCATTCACCCATTCTCTATCCAATACGACTCATGGCCACTATTTACACTGATATCTTTCGGGGACTCCCGCTGCTGCTCGTGTTGTTCCTCGTTGGCCTTGGAGTTCCCGGGTTACAGATTTCGTGGATCACTAACTCGGCCGTAGTACTTGGCACGACATCATTGGTTCTGACTTATTCTGCTTACGTTGCCGAAGTCATTAGGGCCGGAATCGAAGCAGTAAATCCTGCTCAACGTATGGCGGGGCGCGCACTGGGATTAACCCAATCCCAAACCCAGCGCTATGTAATACTTCCCCAAGCGCTGCGCAAGGTGGCTCCCCCATTGCTCAATGATTTGGTCTCGCTGCAGAAAGATTCCGGATTGATCTCTGTGCTGGGCGCCATAGATGCGATTAGATCTGCAGGGATTGAAACAGCGCAATCTTTTAACTTTACCCCTTACGTAGTGGCCGGTGCGCTCTTCGTTGCCCTCACAATTCCACTCACGCGCTTTACTGATTGGCTTACTCGCAAACAAGATCGAGCTCGCGTGCAGCAAGGTCAGTGGTAGCCATGACAAAATCAATGCTCGAAGTTAAGAATTTGCGCAAGAGTTATGGACCAGATCTGGTCCTCCACGATATCTCGGTGGCGCTAGCCGAGCACGAAGTAAAGGTATTGGTAGGTGCCAGCGGCTCTGGAAAATCCACTCTATTGCGCGCGATCAATCTGCTTGAAGGAATCGATGATGGGCAAATTCTCTTGGATGGACAAGACATTACGGCAGTCAAAGTAAATCCTGATGAGATTCGTTCTCAAATAGGGTCGGTATTCCAATCCTTCAACTTATTCCCGCATCTCAATGTATTGCAGAACATCACGCTGGCGCCGCGCAAAGTTCACGGTGTGTCCAAAGAGGAATCTGAAGCTAATGCCATGCAGATGCTCGAACGCTTTGGTTTGGCTGATAAAGCCAAGCAATATCCTGACCTTTTGAGCGGTGGGCAACAACAGCGGGTTGCAATCTTGCGGGCGGTTATAACAAAGCCAAAGGTATTGTTATTAGACGAGGTTACAAGTGCACTCGACCCTATTTTGATTGCCGAAGTCTTGGCTCTGATATCAGAACTTAAAGCCGAAGGCATGACAATGATGATAGCCACTCATGAGATGGGCTTCGCCAAGCGCGTGGCCGATCAAGTCCTATTTCTACATCGTGGACAGATAGTCGAAGCAGGTTCGGCGAAGGAAATTCTGGAAGATCCCAAGACTATGGAATTGCAGAATTTTCTCAGTGCGCTTCGAGAAGCTGGCAGACTTTAAGCTCAGACCTTAAGGCTTTCGTACTGCCCGCTCGCTGAGTGACTTGAGGGCGCGTAGGCCATCGGAAGGCCAAATGGCAACAGTTGTAATACTGCACGGCAAGATATCAACGTGATACATGCTTTCGAGCGAGGCTCTCATCGCATAGGCGGCAATCGCGCGAATCACAATGTTGTGAGTGACGACGCAGATCTTCTTGCCCGGATAGCGTTCAACTAAGTCATCGATGCCAGCTTCGACGCGTGAATACACTTCGGCGTAAGACTCTCCACCTCCGGCACGGTGCGAAGGAGAAGTAACCCATCCTTCCCAGTCATCTGGATATTTCTCTTGCACTTCCGAAGGGATGAGACCTTCCCATGTTCCGAAATCAATTTCGACCCACAGGTCGTCAAAAATTGGTTCCAGCCCGCTGGCATCGGAAACTTCTTTTGCCGTCATCATTGTGCGCATCAGCGGTGAAGCAATTAAGACGTCAGGTTTACGGGCAGCGATCTCTTTTGCAACATCCTGTGCCTGGGCAATTCCGGTTTCTGTGAGCGGTGGATCCATCGGACCGGTACCCGAGAATCTGCGTGTTGGAGTCAACACGGTCTCGCCATGGCGAACAAACCAGATCGTTGTAGGAATTTCGCTTGAAACCAAACGTTCGGTCAAGTAATTCAAGATAGGCTTTGAAGCAGCCCCTACTTCGCCATCTAGCGCCTTATTAGCAAGGCGGTCTGCATGAAAATTTTCTTCGCGCGGGATCCATTGAAATGTGATCAGCCCCATTGGATGAATCGAGCGAGCTTCTTTAGCAAGTTCACGCATCGCCGGATGCTTAACCTGCCAGCGACCAGACATCTGTTCGACGACTAGTTTGGAATCCATCTTGACGTGAATAGTTGCCAACGGGTCGAGTTCATGAGCTTTTCTCAAGCCAGCAATCAAGCCCGAATATTCGGCTACGTTATTGGAGGCGATTCCGAGAGTCTCGTAAAGCTCGGCGAGCAACATGCCATTTTCTGAGACTGTTGCGCCATAGGCCGCAGGTCCTGGGTTTCCACGGGAACCACCATCGGCGGTTACAACAAAATCGCGTGCCATTTAAATCCTTACCAAAATACGACGGCATTCCTCGCAACGAATAACCTCATCGGCTTCCAGGCCCTTAATACGTTCTATTTCGATAGCGTTGATAGAGAGGTGGCAGCCGTCGCACTTATTTCCAATCAAGAGTGCAGCACCGACGCCGAATGCAGAGTTACGAACCTTGTCGTAAAGGGTTACTAGCGCTGAATCAATCCGAGGAGCAAGGGCGGCTCGTGAAGCCGACAATTGCGCCAAATTCATATCGATCTCGGCTTTGGCATTTTCGAAGCGAATATTGAGTTCGAGTTCTAACTTCTTCAACCCAACTTGGTCATTGAGTAATTCATCAACACGGGCCTTAACGCCATCGTGTTTCATTAATATTTCTAGCTCGCTATCTTCCAAATCGCTCTTGCGCTTGGCTAGCGTGACTAGTTCGTGCTGCAATTGTTCAAGATCCTTAGGGGTTCCCGTGCCAGAATTGAGCCGACCTTCATCCTTCTTCATTCGGTCGTCGACTTGCTCGACATCCATTTCGCTGCGGCGAAGTTCGATAGCCACATCGGCCAATTCAGTCTCAACAACGGTGAGTTCGACCGCGGTATTTTCTAGGCGGGTGTGAATTGCGGCAATCTGCTCAATCTCAGGAAGCCCGGCGAGTTTGACCTGGGCCTGGGTGATCTGCGAATCGATCAATTGCAATTCGATAAGAAGATTTTGGTCCTCAGGGGTTGCCTTCACCAAAGCTCCTATCGTCGTGCCATATGTATATTGAGTTACCGTACTTTAACCAATAAAGGGCGCGCCTATCAATTTGCTATGGAATCATTGCGCCATGAAGCAAATCCGTGAGGCAGTAGAGGCCGACCAAGCCGTTGTCGTCGCGCTTTGGCAAGAATGCGGATTGGTGCGGCCACGGAACGATCCCATAAGGGGATTCGACGTAGCGCTGCAAAATTCCACATCCACCGTATTGGTGCTCCAGAATGAAGTGCAGATCATCGGGGCGATAATTGTCGGTTTCGATGGATATCGCGGATGGTTTTACCATCTGGGAGTAAAACCAGATTATCAAAGCGCTGGAAATGGTCGCTTGCTGATAACTGCTGCTGAAGATTGGCTGCGAGCCCGAGGTGCCCCTAAAGCAAATCTTATGGTGCTAAATACGAATTCCAAGGTAATTGGATTTTACGAGAAACTTGGCTATACAGTCCAAGAAACAACGGTTATGGGTAAACGTCTGTGAAGGGTTTCTAATGTCAGAGTACGAAGAGATGAATAAAGATGAGCAAATCGCCCTTCTTGATGAATTCGCTCGCGATGTGTTGGTGCAATATGGGCTTTCAGCCAGAAGCTTGGAGTGCGTGCATCATTCCTTCAACACTACTTTCAAATTAACTACTCCAGACGCTAAGACTTTTGCCCTTCGAATTAGCACCGATTCTCGGAAGTGGCCAGAACACATCTGGGCCGAAACTCAATGGCTCTTGGAACTTGCTAGGGAAGGCAGCATCTTCGCCCCCGTGCCGATTCTCAATTTACAAAGCGAACCCTTTTCAAATCATTACTTCTTCTACCAAGGCGGCAACCTGGATGTAGTCATTTACCCATGGATTGAAGGCAAGATCGTCGAAAAAAATCCCACTGACGAACAACTCTTCCAAGTGGGCAGGGCCATGGCCACGATGCATAAGTTGGGTAAAAATTGGAAACCTGAAGGCTATGCCAACTTTATGCCCGTTGATAAGCCGCTGATGGTCAAACGCGATAATCTCTTTACCTTTGCCAAAGAGCATATAGACCCCGAACTCTTTAAAGTTTTTGAGGAAGTAAATCTTCGCGCAACGAAACTATTTGACGCACTCCGAGAGCGCGCTGAACCACAATTAATCCATGCCGATCTTCAATTCGCGAACGTTCTGTGGCATAACGATGCAATGTCGATTCTTGATTTTGACGACGCGGGAATCGGGTTCCCTCTGCAAGATCTTGCGATATCCATCTTCTACCTACGAGAGGGTCGTGAGGCGGAAAAGCACCTACTAGCGGGATATACCTCTACCGCTCCTTTGCCAGAGTATGAGCAGTCGGAGCTAGAACTCTTGATCGCCTCTCGCAGCTTGGCACTCTTGAACTTACTTTTTGAGACAACCAAAGCAGATGATCTTGGATTAATTCCAGAGTACGTCGAGAAGACGGGGCGTCGCTTAAAGTACTACCTAGATACCGGCGAATTTGTTCTGCTGCCTTAACTTCAGTAATCCCACACTGGCTCTTTAGCTTCATATACCTGACCATTTTCAGGAAATATGAGATAGCGATCAAAACCTCGTGTAAACCAACGGTCGTGGGTCACCGCTAAAACAGTTCCTTGATATTCATTTAAGCCGTGCTCAAGAGCCTCGGCGGAAGCAAGATCTAAGTTATCTGTTGGTTCATCGAGCAAGAGCATGGTTGAGCCTTGAAGTTCAAGTAAAAGGATTTGGAATCGCGCTTGCTGGCCACCCGAAAGCGATTCAAAGCGTTGATCGGATTGCAGATGCAGTTCATACCTTCTCAGCACTCCTTTGGCGGGACCCAGTTGCAGTGATGCTTCCTTCCATAAGATTTCAACCAGCGTCTTTCCAGTAAATTCTGGATGTGCATGGGTCTGAGCAAAGAAGCCAGGTGTAACTCGTGCGCCTAATTTAAAAGCGCCGGAGTATCTGACCGTTGTATCGCCAGAGAGCAAGCGCAAGAAGTGCGATTTGCCGGTGCCGTTCTTTCCAAGGATTGCTACCCGATCTCCATAAAATAATTCAAGGTTGAAAGGTTCGGTCAATCCTTCTAGGACTAAGTTCTCGCAGGTGAGGACTCGCAAACCGGTTCTTCCACCCTTCAACCCCACTTGAACATATTGTTCGAGCGATGGGGCTTCAGGTGGGCCAATCTCTTCAAATTTACGGAGCCGGGTCTGCATCGCCTTATATTTGGATGCCATATCCGGGCTAATAGATGCCTGTACTTGTAACGTTCGAACCAACTCTTTGAGACGATCATGCTCCTGTTCCCATCGAAGGAGCATCTCGGCAAAGCGGGCCTGGCGCGCCTTACGCACCTCGTGCCAGGTACTAAACCCCCCACCGTGAACCCAAACAGTATTTCCTACTCCTCCAAGTTCAACCGTGACGATCTTTTGGGCAACGGTACTTAGCAATTCGCGATCGTGGCTCACAAAGAAAACCGTCTTGCGCGTTGCCAGCAACTCTTGCTCTAACCAGCGCTTTGAAGGAACATCCAAGAAGTTATCCGGCTCATCGAGGATAAGAACTTCATCGGGTCCTTGCAGGAGTGATTCAAGAACCAACTTCTTCTGTTCTCCTCCAGAAAGAGTATTAACCAGGCGATGTGAGACTTGGTCATAACCAAGCCCCAGAGCTCTTGTGCAACAGATATCCCACATTACTTCTGCGTCGTAGCCGCCAGCATCGCCCCAATCAGAGATTGCTTGTGCGTACTTCATCTGATCTTTCTCGCTGCCCGATGCGCTCATCGTGGTCTCGCTCTTACTCATTCTTTCCGCCGCTGCTTGAATCTTTGGCGTAGAAACCGAAAGTAAAAGATCTCGAACCGTGCTCTCATCTCGAACCTGACCGATGAACTGGCGCATAATTCCCAACCCGCCAGAGATGGAAACTTTCCCAGCGTGCGGAATTAAATCGCCACAGATCATCTTCAGTAGCGTGGTCTTGCCGGAACCATTGGGGCCGACGATCGCCACTTTGGCCCCATCTCCCACTCGAAAATTTATATCGCTAAGAAGTAATCGGCCATCGGGCAGCCAGTACTCAACTCCGCTGACGTCAATATGGCCCATGGAGTCAAGGTTAGCGTCTGTACCGATTCATTAAGCATTTGTACTGCAAATTCATGGACTTGAAATCTCAGCAGTGCTATTTTCTCGTCATGTTGAAGATCGGCTACATAACCGTTGATTGTAAAGATCCTGTCGCTATTTCTGCATTCTGGGAAAAAGTCCTCGGCTGGAAAGTGACCTATGTCGATGAGACCGGCGCCATGCTCGAAAATACTCTGAAGCTCGAAAATGGAGAGAAGTTTCCTCCCATTCTTTTTTACAAGAATCCTGACCAGAAAGTTGTGAAGAATCGCCTGCACTTTGATTTGTCCCCTGATGATCAGGCGACAGAAGTTCTTCGTATTGAAGGTTTAGGTGGAGAGCGAATTGAAATAGGTCAATCTGCAGACCCTGCAACAACCTGGGTTGTTATGGCAGATATTGAGGGGAATGAGTTTTGTGTACTAAAGAACCAAGATCTTGGGCAATGAAGGTTTCTATGGAAAATTCAACGGTTGTTAGATTTTAATAAATGCTAACTCGGCACTCAACGGTTGGTGAGTTCATCAACTCGACCCTCACCAGTATGAGTAAACGGGAGCTAGAACTTTGGCCCCAACTCGAAGAGTCGAGAGAGCACGACGTGGTCCATGATTTTCGCGTGGAAATTAGAAGGTTGAGATCAGTCCTCGGCTCTTGCTCAACCCTTGTCGATCCCGAATGGTTAATACATTATCGCCAACGACTTAAGTGGGTCGATGGAATGATCTCCCCGTTACGTAACGTGCAAGTACTCTTAAATCGCTTCCACAAATACCCTACCCCATTATTAGAGAACAATTCGGGAGTTGAGGCAACACTTGAGATGACCTTGCGCGAAAGAGAGGCACAATTTCAACTCGATATGCAAAGGAGAGAATTCTTGGATTGGGTTGAGTGTCTTCAAATTGAAAATTTGCAGAACATACCGACCATAACCCCCAATGGTGAGGTTTACGACTTCCTCAAAGCGTTCAACAAAGAGCAGTGGAAATCCCTCTCGAAGTCCGCAAGAAATTCCAACTCCGATCGCCTTCACAAAGTTCGTATCAAGGCAAAGAAAGTACGCTATTTGGCTGAAGTCTCTATTCCAGTTCTAGGCCCCAAGATTGAAAAACAGGAGCAAGATTCCAGTCAAATTCAACAACTCCTTGGCGAGTTACAAGATTCCAGGATGATGATCGATTTAGTCAAAAGAGGAGAAATCTTTGAGTTCGAAAAGATGCAGTCCACTCGCATCGTAAGAGAGTGGAAAGTCTTGGCTAAAGAGATTTTCGAGTAAGTCAGTAACGTGGGCAGCGAGGGTTTCGAACCCCCGACATCTTCGGTGTAAACGAAGCGCTCTACCGCTGAGCTAGCCGCCCGGTATTGAGTGCCCCACTGTACCTGAGTAAGTGGGGCAGACCAAAAATCGTGTGG
>CAIUIT010000028.1 GCA_903899375.1 uncultured Actinomycetes bacterium | reverse complement strand
TTAAATTGTGCCGCGAGCGAGGTGACCTCGGCGGGGGACTTGGTGAGCGACACGGCGACTGACATAGGCCAATCATACATTGACATTCATCAATTTGAGCACTAATTTACGCATTGACAAACATCAATAGGAGGAAATCATGGCTCAAGATATCGAAATCGGCTGCAAGTGCCAGGTCTGCAAGTGCGATCCCTGCTGTTGCGCCATCCCTTGCTGCTAATTGCGTAGGTCTAACTACCTCGCCGAATTTCTCGGCACTGGATTATTGGTTTCCGTCGTTGTCGGGTCCGGCACGATGGCAACCAATATGAGTTCAGATCGTGGAGTTGAGCTGCTGATCAACACTATTTCAACTGTCTTGGCCCTTGGCATATTGATCCTTATTTTGGGACCAGTAAGTGGAGCGCACTTCAATCCCGCAGTGACTCTCAGCGAGTGGGCACAAAAGCGATTGACCACAATAAGTGCATTCGGGTATTTAATCGCCCAATTTTCCGGCGGCATCGCGGGTGTAGTGCTCGCGAATTTAATGTTCAAAAATCCAGCGATCTTTCAATCTCATCACGTACGCACCGGTTTCAATCTTTGGCTCGGCGAAGTCGTTGCAACCGCAGGGCTCCTGTTTCTAATTCAGATGCTGCGCGACCAAGGAAAATTGGCGCTCGCTCCGGTGGTTTTAGCAGGTTGGATCGGCAGCGCTTATTTCTTCACCTCCTCGACATCTTTTGCTAACCCTGCCGTCACTTTGGCCAGAGGGTTTACGAATACATTTAGTGGAATTGCACCCCGTTCGGTAGTCGGTTTCATCCTGGCTCAATTAATCGGCGCGACTTTAGGAGTTCTTACCGCAAACATATTTCAGTCAGGAGAAAATAATGGAAGGTAATAAACCAACAGTTCTTTTCGTTTGCGTCCATAACGCTGGACGTTCACAGATGGCGACTGGATTTATGCGCGCACTAGGTGGCGATCGAGTAGATGTGCTCTCTGCTGGATCCGAACCTAAAGCTTCGATTAATCCCGTTGCAGTTGTCGCGATGCAAGAGGTCGGTATCGACATTTCCAATCAACAGCCAAAGATCCTAACCACAGATGCTGTATTTGAATCTGATGCGGTAATCACAATGGGTTGTGGAGATGCCTGTCCGATATTTCCGGGCAAACGTTACGAAGATTGGGTTCTGGAAGATCCCGCAGGTCAGGACATTGAGTTCGTACGCAGAGTTCGGGATGACATCAAAGCTCGCGTTGAAACTTTGCTGAGTGAGATCCTTTAAAGCTTTCCCTCTTTGGGAATAATCAGATCTAACTGCCAGGGCAAGGTGCGGGTGGCTTCATGCAACTCCACGCGAAAGAATTTCTCAGCAATGGTTCGTAGCTCCTGCGGATTTTTCGGTGCCTTGCCCTGAAGCAGAATTCGGATGAGCTCACCGCGGAATTTCTTTGACATATGGGTTATGACGGATTGGACGCCGTCGCGATCTTGAAAGACCCGAACCGCAACTGTGATTTCAGGATTCGATTTCCACGCGCTCACGTAAGTAGAAGAACGGCAATCGACGATGAGTTGCTTCTCGAGATCATCCAGCGCCAGAGCAAGAGGTAATTTCCATTGTGAGTTCTTGATTTTCTTCGAGTAGTACGGAATTAGATCTAGCGGGCGAAGTACTCCAAAGAGCGCCGAAAATATCAGGAGTTGCGATTGAGCGCGCTTTTGAGCCTGGGGTGATAAACCGCGATAGTTCAAAGATTGATAGAGGACTCCCGAATAGATATCGATCGCTGGAGCCGTTGGCTCGGCGCGAATATCTTCCATGCATTCTTTTAGTACAGCCAGTCTAGAAATAGTGAGGCTTTGCGCGAAGGAGAGCCGTGCGAGTTGGAGTTGAGTTGAGCCACCAGCGTGAGTTTTTCCTTCACTGGGAGGAAGAAGGATGAGCATTAGTTGAGGCTAACAGCCTCCTCGCGCCCAGGCAGAGGAAACTATCGGTGATACCAAAACCGTTAGCACTAGACGCGAAACCTAGAGTGAAGAAAAGGTGAGAAATTCCGAGCAGCGATTATTCACGGGAGAGATAAATAAGTCCGAATGCAACGATTGCAACTCCTAGCCACGAGTAGATGTTAAGACTCTCGCCCAAGACCAACGCTGCCAAGATGGTGGCAGTGGCAGGCTCTGCCAGGATTAGCGTCGAAGCGGTCGCAGCTCGAATTTGGTTGAGGCCATAGGCGTAAGCAATGTACGCGATAGCTGTGGGGATAACCCCCAGCCAGAGGACCATCAAGAATCCAGAGCCAGTAACTAAGAAGTGATTCTTGCCGATCATAAAGAGGGGGAGAAGCAGGAACGCCCCCAATCCAAAGATTTTGTACATCGCCTCGGTAAACGAAACCCCGCCGTTCATGGCTCGTTTACTTGCCACGGCAAAGAGCGAATATGCGGCTCCAGCCCCCAACGCTAGAACCACCCCTGTCAGATTGAAATGGGCAAAGCCCTTAGCCCCCGTGAGCAGGATTATGCCGAGAGTTGTTATCAGCGTGGCTGAGAACCAGCGACGCGTAGGTACCTCCCTATTAATAAGGTATCCCACAATTCCAGTCAGAGCGGGCGCAGAGCCAATCGCGGTTAAAGTTCCCACAGCCACCCCAGTGGAGCGAACGGCCGAGAAGAACGAGATCTGATAGATCGCCACCCCGACTCCACCAAGAATCAAGTCGGCCGTTTTGATCTTTGAACCACCAGCCTTGATGAGGTGATGAAAAGCCCAGAGGAAGAGGGAACCCAAGAGCAGGCGGGAGGCACCCACCACGAGGGGAGATGATCCGCTGGGGCCTAGGGCTTGAGCGGTACCAGTTGTTCCAAAACAGATACCTGCAAAGATAACCGCACCATAATCCTTGAGGCGATCGCGCATGGTGGGAAGTCTAACTCTGCGAATTACTCAAAGAGCCCCATATCGCGGGCTGCTTGGGTAAGAGATGCTCTGGCATCAGGATGCGCGGCGCTTGCGATGAGATTCTCAGCCTGTTGGCGCTCTGACATGCCGAAGCAACGTGCAATTCCAATTTCGGTAACCACATGAGAGTGTTGAAAGCTTGTCACTGCGCCATCTATGAGCGGAATGATTGAGGAGGTATTGGATTTAACATGCCAGGATGGAAGTGCCATAAAGGATTGACCCCCGGTTGAGTGCAGAGCACCAGTAATAAAGTCGGTGGAACCACCAAACCCGGAGTAAATTTTGCCGCGCACTCGAGAGGCATTTGCCTGATCATAAAGATCGACCTGGAGCGCCGCATTGATTGAGGTCATTCGAGCCTGCTTGCCGATCTGCGAAGGGTCATTTGTCTTCTCGGTGCGGAACATACGAATACGGCGATTGAGGTGTAACCATTCGTACAGTCTTTTGCTGCCAAAGACGAAAGATGCCGTAATAGGAACACCCTCATCGAGAGCGCTCGCCTCTTCCATATTAAGAACCCCGTCGCTAAATGTCTCTGTCCAGATTCGCATTCCATTTCTGGTTTTCAAAAGTTCTAGCGTTGCATCTGGCACGGCGCCGATTCCTAATTGCAGCGTGGAATTATCTTTAATCATCGGGGCGATGCGTTCGCCGATAGCGCGACCAATGGGGGAGAGATTGCCAGTGGCGTGTTCGGTAAGTGGCTCATCAGATTCGAGTAAGAAATCAATTTCGTGTTCGTATATCTGTGCATCGCCATAGGTGTAAGGCATATGTGAATTTGCCTGCGCTATAACAATTCCACCGTTTGCTCGAACCGATTCGATGGCTGCAGGCAAAATATTTACTTCGGTACCTAGCGAGACGGTATCAAAGCGGGGAAGTGAGGTATGGATCAAAACTATGTCGGGTTTAAGGTGATTCTTGATAAGAACTGGCAGCAGCGAGAGTCGGCTAGGAATGTATGTAAGGTCTTCGTAGTTGCGCATACCTGGGCCAATAAAGGCAGATTCGTGGGAGACACCTTCACGTCTTGGTATCCCGAGCTGGGCATTGAGCATATGCAAGCGATAGCGGGGAACCTGGGCATCGAATGCTGCCATCAGCGCCTTAGGCATTGCAAAATTACCAGAGACAACCACCCGAGGATTGTCAGGAAGATCCTTTAATACCGTCTTTAACTGTTCAAGTGAGATTCTTCGCATGTATTAATCGTAGGAGAGTGGAGGTGGATATGAAGTGGATTAACTGTAAATAATGCGGTGCCAGCCCTCAATATCGCATTTTCATGAGGATTCTTACTCTGCTCACAGCGTAAGATGGACACATGATCATCGATGTATGGGCCGACATTGTATGCCCCTGGTGCTTCATTGGGAAACGGCGCTTAGAGAAAGCTCTAGAAACTTTCCCACATCGGGACCAAGTAACTATTCGTCATCGCGCTTTTCAATTGCAACCTGATATTAAAGAAACGGTATTAACTAAGAGTTACTTAGCGGAGAAGTACCAAGCCTCAGTCGAGCAAGTTACGCAAATGCAGGCCAATGTGTGTGCGGTGGCCGATGGCGAAGGTCTTTGCTACAACCTCGATGCGACCTTTTCAGGGAATACGTTTGATGCCCACCGTCTCTTGCTATGGTCTAGTACCGAGGGTAAACAGGATGAACTCCTTGAAGCGCTCTTCTCAAACTACTTTGAGAAATCCTTGGCTGTGTTTTCACACGCCGACCTCGTGTCGGCTGCGGTGGGAGTTGGAATTGATGCAGATAAAGCGGATGACCTACTCACTTCAAATCTTTATGTCGACGAAGTAATTGCCGATCGTAATTTAGCAAGTCAACTTGGTGCAACGGGCGTACCATTTTTCGTTTTCGACATGAAATATGGAATTTCTGGTGCCCAACCGCTTGAAGCATTTATACAGACTCTTGAAAGTGCTTGGGCAGATGAGGTAACGGCCGCCAAATAGTAGCGACCATTGCTTATAAGAGATACGCTAGCGGGCATGACAATGGAGTCACCGCTAGCTACTGCGCTCTCGCAATTACGAGGCGCCATCGATCAATTAGGCCTCTCAGAGAATGATTGGCAGACACTTTCAACACCAAGGCGTGTATTACAAGTAGCGGTTCCGCTACGTCGCGATAATGGCGAAGTTGAAATGTATACCGGCTATCGGGTGCAGTATTCAACGACGCGTGGCCCGTCAAAAGGTGGTGTTCGCTACCACCCTGATGTAGATATCGACGAGACCATTGCGTTAGCAATGTTGATGACATGGAAATGTGCTCTTACCAATTTGCCGTACGGAGGAGCTAAGGGTGGTATCGCTGTCGATCCAGCCACACTTTCATTGCGCGAAAACGAGAGACTAACGCGCCGCTATACCTCCGAAATTTTGCCAATTATTGGCCCAGAACGCGATATTCCGGCACCAGATGTTGGAACAGACGAGCGCAATATGGCTTGGATGATGGATACCTATTCGGTCAATGCCGGATTCTCTGTACCGGGCGTTGTCACCGGTAAGCCAATTGTTCTTGGGGGATCCCTTGGTCGTACCTCTGCCACCGGCGATGGCGTTGCTATCGCTACCCGTGAGGCGTTGCGCGTAAAAGGAATGCCGATTGAAGGCGCGAGAGTTGCTATTCAAGGTTTTGGAAAAGTTGGATACTGGGCCGCACGCGCCGTCGAAGATATGGGAATGAAAGTTGTTGCTGTCAGCGATGTGACAGGCGGCGTTACTGGTTTCCCAAATGTAACTGCGCTCTGGGATCATTTTCTTACGAACAAGAACTTGGATCTACCTGGCACCGATCGCCTTACCAACGAAGAGTTATTGCATCTGGATGTTGATGTCCTCATTCCTGCTGCTCTAGCTGATGCAATAACTGAATCAACGGCGAGCAAAGTTAAGGCAAAGATCGTGGTGGAAGGAGCTAATGGACCGACGACCCCAAGTGGCGATGCGATTTTGCACGATAAGGGCGTATTAGTTGTGCCAGACATCTTGGCCAACTCCGGTGGAGTAATCGTTTCCTACTTCGAGTGGGTTCAAGATAAGCAGAATTACTTCTGGACCGCTGATGAAGTGAAGACCAATCTCTCATCAATCATGATGAAGGCATTCGACGAGGTAGAAGCGACTGCGACTAAGAAAGGCGCCACTTGGCGCGAAGCTGCATTAATGTTAGGCGTAGGCAGGGTTGCCGAAGCACACAAGCTACGGGGACTTTATCCATGACCAAAGGCCGGTTACATCCGGCTTGGATCGCAGCAATCGTTACCTTTTTCACTCTAGTTGCCACATCAGGTTTTCGTGCTGCTCCATCCGTCTTGATAATGCCGCTTCAAATGTCATTTGGTTGGTCACGCTCGGCAATTAGCTCCGCCGTTTCCATCAATGTGCTTGTGTACGGATTGACGGCGCCTTTTGCCGCCGCTTTAATGGATCGCTTTGGAATACGCAGGGTCGTGATGTTCGCATTGACGATCGTAGGTACAGGTGCTTGGTGCACCCAATACATAAATCGCCCTTGGCATTTGATGCTGCTCTGGGGATTCGTTGTCGGCGGTGGAACTGGATCCATGGCTTTGGTATTTGCAGCATCGATTGCTAACCGGTGGTTTATCAAGAATAAGGGGCTTGTGGTTGGAATTCTTACCGCATCCAGCGCCGCTGGTAATCTAATTTTTCTTCCCGGATTATCTCAACTTGTTACACGCTACGGTTGGAAATCTGTTTCGATCACGGTTGCACTCGGCGCTTTTCTGATGGTTCCTATCATTTACTTCTTTCTGAAGGAGAGCCCGCTACATGCAGCGGTGAAACCATACGGGGCACCTGAGGATTACCAGTACCCCGAAATTGTGAAGCGCAGAGCTGGTCGGGAAGCGATAGATACTTTGGTGCGAGCGAGCAAACTCCGAAATTTTTGGCTTCTCTGCGGTTCTTACTTCGTCTGCGGTTTGTCGACGAGCGGATTGATTGGAACTCACTTTATTCCCGCTGCGATGGATCATGGGATGGCGATGAATACTGCAGCGAGTCTTCTAGCGCTAGTAGGCGTTTTTGATGTGATTGGAACTATGGCGTCGGGGTGGCTGACCGATCGTGTGGATCCAGTCAAACTGCTCTTTTTCTATTATTTAACTCGCGGATTCTCACTTTTTCTCCTCCCATCGATTCTTTTCCACAGTGTCCACCCCTCGACCATGGTCTTCGTTATTTTCTACGGTCTAGATTGGGTTGCAACTGTGCCACCGACGGTAATTCTCTGTCGGCGAATATTGGGGCCTGACCATGGAACGATTGTCTACGGATGGGTCTTTGCCTTCCATCAGATAGGTGGGTCTATTGCCGCACTTGGGGGAGCGATCATCCACGACAAGTTGGGCAACTATGCCGCCGCTTTTTATGTAGCAGGAGTGCTCTGCATCGTCGCCTCCTACGCCGTCCTTCAAATCACTCGTGAGGATGTTCCAGCAGCCGTGACTTCCCGATAAGTTTCTCCTATGAGCGATTTATATTCCGATCCACTAGGAACCGCTGTACTTGCCGCAGCCGAATTGACAAGAATTACTGGAAAAGATCGCCATGATGTGGCCCTAGTCATGGGCTCGGGTTGGGTCTCGGCGGCTGATGCCCTGGGAACGCCTACGCACGAATTCGAAGCGACTGATCTACCTGGCTTTCCTGCTCCTACAGTCTTTGGTCACGGTGGAAAGATTCGCTCCTATGATCTTGAGGGTGCCAACGGAACAATTCGCGCTCTTGTATTTCTAGGTCGTACCCACCTATATGAAGGCAAAGGAATTGAGCCGGTCGTGCATGGAGTTCGCACCGCCGTTAAAGCAGGATGTAAAACTGTTGTTCTGACAAATGCATGTGGTGGAATAAATCGCGATTACGCCGTTGGGCAACCTGTTTTAATAAAAGATCACATTTCGCTCACTGCAGTAAGCCCTTTGATTGGCGCCGACTTCGTAGACCTTACAGATTTATATAGCAAACGCATCCGCGCAATATTGCGCGCCGAAGATCCCACACTCGCAGAAGGCGTATACGCGCACTGGCGCGGACCTTCTTACGAGACGCCTGCTGAGATCAATATGATCCGCGTCATTGGTGGCGACCTAGTGGGAATGTCCACGGTTCCAGAAGCGATAGCTGCGCATGCTTTGGGTGCTGAGGTAGTTGCTATTTCGCTCGTCTCTAATGCCGCGGCGGGAATTACCGGAGAGAAATTGAGTCATGAAGAAGTTATGGCTGCGGGTAAAGCGGCCGCCGGCAAGATGGGCGAACTCTTAAGCAAGGTATTACATAAAATATGATCTCCGCAGAACTTCGTGCTGAAGTAGAAGAGTGGATCGCACTCGATCCCGATCTCAAGACAGCTTCGTTATTACAAAGTTGGCTAGATACCGAAAATGAAGATGAATTGAAGGCTGCGTTCTCTGGCTTTTTGCAGTTCGGAACAGCTGGGTTGCGAGGGCCAATAGGTCCGGGTCCTTCGCGTATGAATCGCGCAGTTGTCGCACGAGCGGCGGCGGGAATCGCTGCTTATATGAAGGCGCGCGGATTAACCACTGTGGTCATTGGGCGCGACGCGCGACATGGCTCTGAAGATTTCACCTTTGAAAGTGCTGCCATCTTCAATGGCGCAGGTATAAAAGTATTTGTTTTACCGCGACCACTGCCTACCCCAGTCTTGGCTTATGCTGTAAGGGATTTGAAAGTTGACTGTGGAATTATGGTGACCGCGAGCCACAACCCACCGCAAGATAATGGTTACAAGGTATACCTAGGGGGAGTGGTAGATGGGATTAATTACAACGCCTCTCAGATCGTTTCACCGGCGGATGAGCAGATCTCAGAATATATTTCACAGCAAAATCACGCACTTGTTCGCGGCTCTGAGTGGACCATTCTGAACGATGATGTCCTTAATCGCTATGTAGCGCGCACCGCCAGCATTGCTCCCACAATTTTTGATGTGAAGGCCGTGTACACCGCGATGCATGGGGTCGGTACCGAGACGGTCGAAAGAGTCTTTTCCCGAGCAGGCTATCCGGCGCCAATCCTGGTTACGGCTCAAACTGCGCCAGATCCTGATTTTCCTACTGTGGCATTTCCGAATCCTGAGGAGCCTGGGGCGATTGATCTTGCTCTTGAGGTAGCCCGTGCCAGCGAGGGTGATGTCGTAATCGCCAATGATCCAGATGCTGATCGCTGCGCAGCTGCTATGAACGATCGGGGCACATGGCGCATGCTCACTGGAGATGAACTGGGCGCTCTCTTTGGAGAGTATCTCGCGACATCTGCTCCAGAGAATTATCGCCAGAGATGCTTTGCTAACTCCATCGTTTCATCTTCCCTATTAAGCAAAATTGCCAAACGCCACGGTATCGAATTCCACGAAACTCTCACTGGGTTCAAATGGCTGGCAAAGTTAGAGAACCTGGGATTTGGTTACGAAGAGGCGATCGGATATTCCGTTGACCCGCAGACGGTTAATGATAAAGATGGTGTGTCAGCGGCAATCATGTTGGCGCGCATCGCAGGGGAGTTGAAATCACAAGGTTCTAGCATCTCCCGATACCTCAAGGAGATTAACGATCGCTATGGCTTCCATAAAACGGTGCAGATATCTATACGAGTAAAGGAGTTGCCCAGCATTGGTCGAGTTCTCAATTCAATTCGACAATCACAGCCCTCTGAAATCGCTGGGTTGAAAGTACTTCGCTTCGATGACCTGCTTCTGCCTAACGGCGCACTTCCTCCGACCGATGGATTGCGTTTCTACCTCGAAAAGGATGTACGTGTGATCATTCGCCCTAGCGGCACCGAACCTAAGGTGAAGTGTTACATTGAAGTCGTCTGTAAGAGCGATTCGGCTGCAGATCATCAACTCGCAGATCAACTAGTTGCGCAGTTGACCCCCGTGCTTACAGGATTTTTCAAATGATTATTGATTCCTCCGAAAGTTCGCTTAAGGCCTTTTTACAGACGCTGCCCCGAGTCGATGAAGTCGGAGTGAATGCGCGCGCCGCGATGTTAGCAACCCGCAGCATTAAGACGACAAGCAAGGCTTGGGCCATCGATACCGCGATTTCAATGGTCGATTTAACAACGCTTGAAGGGGCCGATACCCCCGGAAAAGTGCGCGCCATATGTGCCAAGGCGGTGCGTCCTGATGCTACTGATTTATCGGTCCCGTCAGTCGGGGCAGTCTGCGTCTACAACGACATGGTTCACATTGCACGCACAACTCTCGATCAAATAGGTGGCAAGGCAATTCCAGTCGCGGCGGTCGCTACCGCGTTTCCATCAGGACGCGCCTCCTTTGCGGTGAAAGCCCAGGACACCAAGGATGCCATCAACGCCGGCGCTGCTGAGATAGATATGGTGATCGACAGAGGCGCTTTTCTCTCGGGCCGCTATGGCGAAGTATTCGATGAAATAGTAAAGATCAAAGAATTGTGTGGAGATAAAGCACACCTCAAAGTAATTCTCGAAACCGGAGAGCTCGTCACATTAGATAATGTTCGCAAAGCCTCCTATCTAGCTATGTTGGCTGGAGCCGATTTTATTAAGACCAGTACAGGCAAAGTTGCGCCTGCGGCTACCGCCCCGGTTGTACTCGTTATGCTCGAAGCGGTCCGTGATTACTTTGCGATGACCAAGTTTCGCATTGGTGTTAAACCCGCTGGTGGTATTCGAAACACCAAGGATGCCATCAAGCAGTTAGTGCTGGTGAATGAAGTGACCGGCCCCGAATGGCTCACCCCGCAATTATTTCGAATCGGCGCTAGCGCATTACTAAATGTTTTGTTGTTGCAACGAATGAAGATGAGGGATGGCTACTACGCCAGCCCTTCTTACGTGACCCTGGACTGAGAGCGAATATATGAACCCCTTCGAATATGCACCCGCGCTGGAGTCAACATCTATCGTCACGATTGCCGATAGGTACAAGCTCTTCATCAATGGAAAATTTGTTGCGCCCAGGTCGGGTAAGTACTTTCCAACGATCAATCCGGCGACCGGTAAGAAACTT
>CAIUIT010000027.1 GCA_903899375.1 uncultured Actinomycetes bacterium | reverse complement strand
GCCATCTTGTCGTTAATGCGGCGGCGGTCGGTTTCGATCTTGGTTTCACCAGGACCACGTCCACCAATTCCGCCAGCTTGGCGCGAAAGTGAATCACCCCAACCACGCAAACGCGGCAACATATAACTCATCTGGGCTAGTTCTACTTGTGCCTTGCCTTCGCGAGATTTTGCATGCTGGGCGAAGATATCGAGGATCAGCGCGGTGCGATCAATCACCTTCACCTTAAGTTTTGATTCCAAGGTGCGCAATTGCGCCGGTGAAAGTTCTCCATCACATACAACGGTATCTGCTCCTGTAGCAATTACCGATTGCTTAACTTCTTCAACTTTTCCAGATCCAATAAATGTTGCGGGATCTGGCTTGTCGCGACGTTGAACAAAACCTTCCATAACTTCCGAACCCGCAGTTTCGGCTAGCGCAGCAAGTTCTTTCATAGAGTTCTCTGCATCTTGCGCGGTGCCTTCTGTCCATACTCCAACCAGTACAACTTTCTCTAGACGTAGTTGGCGATATTCCGCGTCATTGACATCTTGTAATTCGGTGGAGAGACCCGCCACGCGGCGAAGCGCCTGACGGTCCTGCAAATCCTGTTGATTGCTCTCTTGGTTCTCACTCGAGTCATACTCGGCGGCAGCGCGTGCGCTCTCGCGAAGGAGTTGATCGATATCAATATCGAGGGGATCCTGACCTTGGCTCACAGATATTTATCCAGTTCTACATCTTTCACGAGTACGGCAGGACCGATAAGTGTTGCATTGCTATGTCCATCTGTATCGACGATTAAGCGACCGCCCGGAGGGTTGATGATCCAACGTGATGGCAGCTTTAGCCCTTTATGCAAAGTGGCCGCCAACGCAACAGCGCAGGTGCCAGTTCCACACGATTGAGTCTCGCCGACTCCCCGTTCGAAAACACGCATAGCTAGTTCGCCATTTGCCAAGAAGGTAACAAATTCGACGTTAACTCCATCGGGATAGTCTCCATCAACTTCTGGAGCGATCTTAAGGTCCCCGATTGCATCCAGGTCCTCAACGAAGACCACTGCGTGCGGGTTACCAACATCTACATGGATTGCTTTCCAGCTCTTATCGCCAATGCTGACGGTGACATCGTCATAGACCTCTGCGACATGTCCCATATTTACCGAGATATCTTCCACGGCAGGAACGGCCAAATATTTCATGCCAGCGCGGGTATTAATTGCGAAAATTCCTTCTCCTTGGTGACCACGTTCCACTAGATACCGAGCCATCAATCGAATTCCATTGCCGCACATTTCTGCAATTGATCCATCTTGGTTGCGGTAATCCATAAACCACTTGCCATCGCGTTTTATGATGCGGATAAAGCCATCGCTTCCAATTCCGGTTGTACGGTTGCAGATTCGAGCGACCTGGTCTGGCGAAATAGTGATCTGGTCATCCGGATCGAAGAGAAGCACAAAATCATTATGTGTGCCGTGTCCATATGTTGCGATCATGCGTTCAGGATAGCCTTTTCGATAGCGCCGAGGCGATCGGAACCGGTCTCAAGCCACGTTATGCGCTGGTCTCTTCGAAACCAGGTCTCTTGGCGGCGGATGTATTGGCGCGTCACAAGTTTGGTCAATGTAATGGCATCTGCCTGCGAGATATCCCCAGCGCGCATGGCAATGACTTGGGCATAGCCAAGTGCTGCTTGTGCGGTACGACCCTCAAGTAAGCCTTGGTTAATTAATGTGTCGACCTCATCAATGAGTCCACGTTCGAACATGCGATCTACTCGCAGATCTACCCGAGCATCGAGATCGTTGCGATCCACATCAAGTCCAAATTGCAAGGCTTGTGGATATCGAGTTGAATTTTCCCGCGGCAGGTTCGCTGTATATGGCTTGCCGGTAATTTCGATGACCTCTAGGGCTCTGATGACACGGCGAACATTTTCCTTTGGAATAGCAACAGCAGCAGCCGGATCGAGAATCCCCAACCGTTGATGTAAAGCTTCGCTGCCAATATTTTCAGCTTCCGCTTCCAATTTCGCGCGTACTGCAGGATCGGTATCAGGAAAATTCAAATCATCGAGTATGGCTTTGATGTAGAGCCCGGTGCCGCCGACAACGATCACAGGGATAGATCGGGCTAGCAACTCATCAATCTGCCTGCGTGCTTGTTCTTGGTACCACGCAACATTGGCATCTTTAGAGACTTCAATCAGATCCAGCATGTGATGAACAACCCCGCGGCGCTCATCCATGGTCATTTTTGCGGTTCCTATGTCCATGCCGCGATAGAGCTGCATGGAATCGGCGTTAACGATCTGCGCACCGATGCGCTCTGCGAGATCGACGGCGAGATCGCTTTTACCGGTAGCAGTTGCACCACCAATAACAATTAAAGTCATAGCGATTTGAGTTTGGCCAAGGTAGGCATGCCGATCATGATGGCAGTGGATCCAACTTCTGCCAAACGTGCATCGTGGGCATCTCCGCCACGAGTCTTGCGGATTGAATTAACCGTGGCGACCATGAAATTGGGTGAGCTCTCGGTAATCGTCACACTCGCGATATCTCCGGGGCGTGCCTGATCGGTATCGATATGCACAAGGCGAAAATCAGGGGTGCGACCATTCATGCGTGATCGATTGGCATCGTGGCGACCTTCATGATCAGAAACTAATACCTCGTAACTCTTTCCTACAGAGCCCTTATTGATCTCTCCGGAAATTTCCTGTTGTAATTTATGCAACCGGGTGTACCGCTCGGCCATCACATCATCGGGGATTTGATCGGGCATGGTGGCGGCTGGAGTTCCAGGCCGCTTGGAATATTGGAAGGTATAGGCGGCGGTGAATTTCGCTTGCCGTGCTACATCTAGGGTTGCCGTGAAATCTTCTTCGCTCTCGCCCGGAAAACCCACGATGATGTCGGTGGTGATTCCCGCATCAGGCATTGCCGTCCTCACATCATCGATGATCTTCAGATATCGATCCGAGCGGTAAGACCGGCGCATCGCCTGCAAAATTCGATCTGAACCAGATTGCAACGGCATATGAAGATGCGGCATCGCTGACTTGGTTTCAGCCATCGCTTCAATGACATCTTCCGTGAAGTCACGCGGATGAGGAGACATAAAGCGCAAACGCTCGAGTCCATCGATCGAACCAACGCTGCGAATCAGATCTGCGAAGGCTCCACGTTGACCAAGATCGACACCGTAAGCATTTACATTCTGTCCGAGCAGAGTTATCTCAACAACGCCCTGTTCGACGAGTGCTCGCGCTTCGGTGAGGATGTCAGCCTGTGGTCGATCTTTCTCGATGCCGCGTAGTGATGGAACGATGCAGAAGGTGCAGGTGTTGTTACACCCCACCGAAATCGAAACCCATGCACTAAATGCCGAGTGGCGGCGGGCGGGCAAGGTGGAGGGGAAATGTTCGAGTGACTCTTTGATTTCGACTTGTGAAGCCTCTTCGATGCGGGCGCGTTCAAGAAGCGCGGGCAATGAGCCAATATTGTGAGTACCGAAGACCACATCCACATAGGGAGCGCGTTTGATGATCGTCTCTTGATCTTTCTGCGCCATACAACCGCCAACTGCGATCTGGAAGTTGGGGTTACTCTTTTTAAGTGGAGCTAAGAAGCTGAGATTTCCGTAGAGCTTGTTGTCAGCATTTTCACGGACGGCACAGGTATTAAAGACAACCAGGTCTGGCGTAGATCCTTCGAGAGCTGCAACGTAGCCAGCATCGAGAAGTAAGCCGGCGATCCGCTCCGTATCGTGCACATTCATCTGACAGCCGTAGGTTTCTACGACGAAGGAACGGGCGCTCATTGGCCAATCTTAGGAGGCTAGGAGCTCTCTCATAATC
>CAIUIT010000026.1 GCA_903899375.1 uncultured Actinomycetes bacterium | reverse complement strand
ATCGTTCACAAAGATAAGGCTTATACCTACGGAACGATGATGACCGGTAAGTTGCGCGAGTTAATTCCAAGGCAACAGTTCGAAATTCCTATTCAGGCTGCCATCGGTGGACGCATCATCGCCCGCGAAAGTATCCGCGCTATTCGAAAAGATGTTCTTGCTAAGTGTTACGGCGGAGATATCTCCCGTAAGCGCAAACTCCTCGAAAAGCAGAAAGAGGGCAAGAAGCGCATGAAGATGGTCGGACGCGTTGAAGTTCCGCAAGAGGCTTTCGTCGCCGCACTAACAACCGATGCCGACATCGATAAGGCGAAGGCAAAAGCTAAAGAGCGCGAATGAATACGCTCGCCTTTTATGTACATATTCCGTACTGCGTAAGGCGCTGTGGCTATTGTGACTTCAATACATATACACCCGGAGAGTTGTCGATCACCAATGATTTCTCGGTCACTTCACGGAGCTATATCGACCTCCTTCTTCGTGAGATTGAATATGCGCGGGAAATTTCAACCGCGACAGTAGTTCCTACTATTTTCTTCGGAGGTGGAACACCGACTCTGATGGAGAGCAAAGATCTGGGGCGGGTCATCGCATCGATTGGGTCGCACTTCGAATTAGCAGGAGATGCAGAGATTACGACCGAGGCAAATCCAGATACCGTCACAAAAGAGAAGTTGTATGACCTGCGCGCGGCGGGATTCAACCGCATCTCATTCGGAATGCAATCAGCGGTTCCACATGTCTTGGCGGCGCTCGATCGCACTCACAATCCCGAGAACGTTGTGAAAGCAACAACCTGGGCGCGTGAAGTGGGTTTTGATGAAGTGAGCGTCGATCTGATTTACGGCACCGCGGGGGAGTCGATCTCCGATTGGGAGACCACCCTCGATACCGCGTTATCGCTACCGATAACCCACATCTCTGCTTACGCCTTGATTGTCGAAAGTGGCACAAAGCTCGGCGCGCAAGTAAAACGTGGCGAAGTTGTGATGCCGGATGATGATCAGACCGCTGATAAATACTTAATGGCCGATGAAAAGTTCACAGCGGCAGGATTTGATTGGTATGAACTCAGCAACTGGTCAAAGCCAGGTTCTGCATGTCGCCACAATATTGCGTATTGGAATGGCGATAACTGGTGGGGCGCTGGCGCCGGTGCACATTCGCATATTGATGGGCGCAGATTTTGGAATGTAAAACACCCAGCTGCTTACACACAGAAGGTGATTGAATCTGGGAATCCCATGCAGGAGCAGGAGATTTTGACAGCCGATGAAGCGCGCAGCGAAGAGATCATGTTGCAGATCCGATTGGCTACGGGAATACCCCTATCTTCACTTTCACCGAACGAGCAGCGTTCACTCCCAGGCTTCTTGGCAGATGGCTACCTGCTTGGCCCCGCATGGGAAGGTGGCTCGGTCATTTTGAGCCAGGCCGGGCGACTTATCGCCGATCGCATCGTGCGCGAAATCCTGTTGTAGTAGATTTAGGAAACCATGCAAGAACGCCAGCTAGAAATACTTCGTGCCATCGTGGATGAGTATGTCGCGACCCAAGAGCCCGTTGGATCAAAGGTAATTGCCGAGCGCCATCCGCTGGGAGTTTCTCCAGCAACCATTCGTAACGATATGGCGATTCTGGAAGATGCAGGTTTGATTACTCAGCCCCACACCAGCGCTGGTCGCATTCCGACCAATACCGGCTATCGCCTCTTCGTTGATAAGTTGGCAGAGGTTAAGCCACTATCTACCGCCGAACGGCGCGCCATAGAGACATTTCTATCTAGTTCGCATGATCGCGAAGATCTCTTTATTCGCACCGCCAAACTATTGGCGCAGTTGACCAAACAAGTTGCCGTTATTCAGTATCCCGATGAGAACAAAGTTGTTTTAGCTGGAATTGCGAATTTGGCCCAGGGGAGCGCGCAGGAGAGCGCGGCCTCGATATTTCCCATCCTAGAAGCCCTGGAAGAGCAGGTGATTCTGCTCCGCTTGCTGGCAGATGCGAACCAGATAGTTCAGGTCAGAATTGGGGATGAACAATCCGAGAAAAGTCTACAAACGACCTCTTTAATTAGCGTTGGCTATGGAATTGAAGGACAATCCACGGGTGCGTTGGGAATTATTGGCCCAACCCGAATGGATTACGCCCAAACTATGGCGACGGTAAATGCCGTTGCACGATATATCGGAACTTTTCTAGGGGGAACTTCGATTGGCTGATCTTTACGCAACCCTTGGGGTGCATCGCGATTCCTCTTTTGATGAAATTAAGAAGGCTTACCGTAAATTGGCGCGCGAGTATCACCCTGATGTAAATCCCGATCCAACCGTCAAAGATAAATTTAAAGAGATCACCGCTGCTTACGAAGTCTTGAGCGATCCGACCAAACGTCAGAAGTACGACCTGGGCGGAGATCCCTTCTCACAATTTAGTGGTGGAGGAGCCCAGAACTTTGGGTTCGGCGACATCATGGATGCCTTCTTCGGTGGAGGTGGTTCGCGGGGACCACGATCACGTGCACGTGCTGGACAGGATGCACTTATCGGCGTCGAACTTACATTGCACGAGGTCTGCTTCGGGGTAGAGCGCGAGCTCACCGTTGAAACAGCAGTGCGCTGCGAAAAGTGCAGTGGATCTGGTTGCGCTGATAATTCCAAGCCCCAGACCTGCGGCATTTGTAAAGGTCGCGGCGAGATCCAACAAGTAACCCGATCTTTTATCGGAAATGTTATGACGAGTCGTCCTTGCAACAATTGCAGTGGGTATGGCTCTGTGATTCCAACGCCGTGTGGTGAATGCGCCGGCGATGGCCGAGTCCGCTCGCGACGCACAATCAATGTGAAGATTCCTGCCGGTGTAGAAGGTGGAAATCGCATCCATCTCGCAGGCCAAGGAGAGGTCGGCCCTGGGGGAGGACCTGCTGGAGATTTATATGTAGAGATCGTCGAGAAGACGCACGAATTTTTGATTCGCGATGGAAAAGATCTCCACCTTTCGCTCTCCATTTCGATGGTTGCTGCTGCTCTGGGCACTGAAGTAAAGATCGATTCCCTCGATGGAGAGCAACAGGTAGAGATCAAAGCAGGATGCCAATCTGGAGATGCGGTGACCTTGCGTGGTTTGGGAGTAACGAAGTTACGCGGTGGTGGGCGCGGGGATCTCATCGTTCATGTAGAAGTAGTGACGCCTCAGAAGCTCAATAAAGAGGAGCAAGAACTTTTGAAGAAATTTGCGGACTCTCGTGGAGAAAAAGTAGGGAGTTTCCTGCTGCACGATCGCACGAAGGATCACCAAGAGCAGAGCCTCTTTGGGCGCATGCGCGACGCATTTAATCGATAAGCGATGTTGACACTTTTCTTCGTACCAGATTTAGGCACAGGAGTGAGCCTTGTGGTAGATGGGGATGAAGCCCATCATGCGATCAAAGTGCTGCGCGTTGAAATTAACGAAGAGATCATGCTCGCCGACGGCAGTGGCGCCTGGGTGCGTGGCAGTGTTGCATCGATTGATAAGAAGAGTTTTGTAGTCTCTGTCCTAGAACGGGGCATTGCGCAAGGGGTGCAGCCAGAGTTAATTATTATTCAAGCGCTGATGAAATCCGATCGTGCCAAAGAGGCTATTGAACTTCTAACGGTGGCCGGTGCAACGACGATCATTCCTTGGCAATCTGAACGATCGATCGCCAAGTGGCAGGATGACTTCGGCGATAAGTGGGTGAAGACTGCAGTAGCTGCAGCGAAGCAATCTCGGCGAATTACCCTTCCTGAAATTGAAACTCCCATCACCACGGCTCAGATCGCGAAGCGTTATGGTGGCGAATCAAATCTCTTCGTCCTACATGAGAGTGCAATGACGAAGATATCCGAGGCAGCAAAGGGTATTTCCAGTGGCCCGATTATCCTTGTTATTGGACCAGAAGGTGGTTTGACGCCAACAGAGTTAGAACTTTTCGCAAGCGCCGGCGGAACCGTTGTTCTGCTTGGGCCAGAGGTATTTCGTGCTGCGCATGCAGGATTCGCCGCTCTTTGCGCTATTTCAGCCCTCATCGGGCGCTGGTAGGAATAGGCTTTTCTTATGTGCATCTTCTGCAAGATTGCCGCTGGTGAAATCCCGACCAACTTCTTATACGAGAGCGCTCGAGTCGTTGCTTTTAGGGATTTAGATCCACAAGCCCCCGCCCATATCTTGATCATTCCTCGTCAGCATTTTGAGAACGCCGCGGAGTTGGCGGCCGCTGATTCGGCCATGATGTCAGAACTCTTTGGGGCGGCGCGAGAGTTGGCCGCAACTCTGGGTCTAGATGGATACCGGATCACATTTAACACGGGAGCAAGCGCCGGTCAGAGCGTTTTCCACGCACATCTCCACTTATTAGGCGGGCGTCCATTCGCCTGGCCACCCGGTTAACCGTAAGATTTGTAAGTAATGGACCAACCTTTGATTACCGTCCCCGCCGCCATTCCCATGGTCGCGCTCACTGGACCGCAGGATTCTTACCTGCGCATATTTGAAGCCACATTCCCGGATCTGCGCATCACATTCCGTGGCAATGAGATCTTTGTCAAAGGCGAACTGCGGGAAGTCTCACAATTTGAAGTTCTCGTAAAAGAGCTACTAGTGCTTATACGCGCCGGACAATCGCTCAGTCTGGACGCGATTCAACACGCGATTGGAATGGTGAAGCACGTTCCCGTTGATCACCCTGCTGAAGTTCTATCGCTCAATATCCTGAGCAATCGAGGCAAGACGATCCGACCTAAGACTGCTAACCAGAAGCGCTATGTCGAAGCGATCGACGAAAACACAATTACCTT
>CAIUIT010000025.1 GCA_903899375.1 uncultured Actinomycetes bacterium | reverse complement strand
GATGACGCCAGACGCGCAAAGACCCACCAAATTTTCAGGTAATGAGTCCTCAAGAAAATTCATTAAAAAAACCCTTCACATACCTCTTTGTTATCCTAGAAGAAATTATACAGGGTGCTGAGCTGCCCAATTTTCAACCTAGATAGAGCTATCCACAGGCTGCAAATACATGCGGTGCCGATGAGCGCCAGAAATTTTAGAATCACAATATGGTTCCGGATTTTCGTCAGCGAAGGAGTTCAAGAAATAATCTATTCCGAGCTAGCGATAAATCGCATGCATTTACTCAAGCCAGTTCAGACGATCCCCACCGGATTGTCTACTTTAAACGACATTTGGAAGATGACCCTTTGGAATCCATGCCGGGGCGAGAATACCTGCGTTCCTGCCCTACTGAAGTAAGAATCAAATTCCAGACCACGTTGATCGCGGTAGCAAAAGGACCTCCAAAAAAATTCACTGGTGGAGGGCGTTGGGAAGCGATGCATGGTGAATTGACAGGATGGTTTGAAGTCAGAGTTGATTTTGCCCGTACTTCACATCACAGGCTCTTTTGTCTTGTTGACACTGAGGCGATCGGTCAATCTCGACCACTCCTTGTAGTAGTTCACGGAGGTACAAAGGCATATGGAACGGTATTTAAGAAGAGATTCTACGACCAACTAACGGAATTGGGTGATGAATACCATTCTCGTAATCCACGTTCAATTGCTTAGTGAATATCTGGGTTCAACGCACGCACCAATTGCTCTCGCTTCTTCTTAGGCAACTCTTCGAGCACAATTCGCATACCTAAAGCTGCCGCTATTTCAGCTAAAGTCCCCAGAGTTGGATTGGGATTTCTGCTGGAAAAGAGCCGGCGCACAGAGGCAGGTTCAACCTCAACTCTTTGGGCTAATTGTGATTTAGAAACCTCTTGTCTTTGCCTAGCAGCGTCTAAGGTATTGACAACTTCATCAATAGTGGCGGTTCGAATTGACTCCAAAAGAAACGATTTCTTATAGTGGGTCCTGCCAAGATCCTTTTCAAGGTCTTTCCAGAACAAATCATTCTCTGCCATAACTTCTACCTCCTGCTTGCCAGCGTGTAACATATAAGATACACCAATATTGCGTGGCCAGGCCGGTGCTATTAACCTCTGTGAATAAAGTAAAAGCGAAAAGGCCTCTAAGTCTTTGCTTAGAAGCCTTTTCTTTAAGTAGCGGGGACAGGATTTGAACCTATGACCTCTGGGTTATGAGCCCAGCGAGCTACCGAGCTGCTCCACCCCGCGTCGGTAGTGCAATCTTATTAGAAAAGCGCCAATAACCCAAAACGAGGCTACTGGCGCTTAACTCAGTACGCGTTGATAGTTACTTTCTACTTTCCTTGCGCAGCAATTGCAGCAGCGATCGCTGCCTTGAGTTGATTCTGCGCCGTTCCATACGCCGCAAAATCACCATTTTTGAGCGCTGCATTCGAAGCGGCGATAGCGGCTTGTGCCGCAGCAAGTGCCTGCTTCAGTGTGGATGTTCCGGTCGTCTTGCCTCCCGGAGTAACAGTTCCGGTGGATGAATTAACTGTCGCACCAGAGTTGCTACCGAAGACTTGATTCAGCGCATCCTGCAGAGTATTTCCGAATCCGATTTGATCACCGAAGGAGACCAAAACTTTCTGCAGAAGTGGGAAGGCCGAAGCGTTGGCGGTTGCTTTCACATAGACCGGCTGCACGTAGAGCAATCCACTGCCAACCGGCAAGGTCAACATATTTCCGAGTACAACGTCGGAACCACCCTGACGCAAAAGTGAGAGCGTCTGCGCGACATCAGGCTTAGCTTCAAAGTTAGAAGCGACCTGTGATGGACCAGAGATATTTGTAGATCGTGGCAATTGCAGAATCGTGATCTTTCCGTAATTTGGACCGGCATCAGAGTTGACTGCAGCAAATGCAGTCAGATTCTGACGACTGCCGCGCGGAACGAATGCGGTCGACAACGAGAAGTTAGATGTAGAAGAACCTGGCAACTGCAAGGTCTGATACGTAGGAGGTTGATTCTGGGCATTGGCGCCAAGTGATGAAGGATCTGACGGAACCTTCCAGAAATCTTGTCCACCGTAATACGCAGCAGCTGTATTGACATGGTAGGTCGTCAACACATCGCGTTGTACTTGGAAGATACCTTCTGGGTAGCGAATATGTTGCAGAAGCGCAGCGCTAATTGCGCTCTTTGGCTGCACGGTACCTGGATAAGCCTTGCTCCATGTCTTCAAGACTGGATCAGTGGTATCCCATTGGTACAAGGTGACCGTTCCGTCATATGCATCTACGGTCGCTTTAACCGAGTTACGAATGTAGTTCACATTCATATCCGGCAGTGCAGTTACAGTCGAAGAGTTGGCTGTCACGGAATTGGAGGATGCCGTAGCAAGATTCTCTACCGCTGAATATGGATAACCGGAAGAAGTGGTGTAGCCGTCGACGATCCAGAGAACCTTTCCGTTGACGACCGCTGGATAGATATTTCCATCGAGGGTCAACCACGGAGCAACTTTCTGTACCCGCTCTGCTGGAGAGCGGTTGTAAAGAATCTTCGAATCTGTATTGATCAAGTTAGAGAGCAGAATCTGCTGATCTTTATATTTGATTGCAAAGAGCAGGCGCGTAAGCATGCTTCCCATCGGGACGCCGCCCTTACCCGCATAGGTGTAGTTCTGTTGGCCGTTAGCCTGCGTGTCATCGGGATAATCCAACTCGTTAGGAGTGCTCTTTCCAGAGCCGCCGACGATGGAATATCCGGGAACATTCTCACCGAAGTAGACGCGTGGTTGGAATGCACCTAACCCCTTTGATGGCGGAATATTGCCAACGGTAAAGCTGGGCTTTCCATCTGCATCGACAACATTTGTTGGCGAAGCGACGAAACCGAAACCATGGGTGTAAACGAGATGGTCGTTAATCCAGTTCCGTGCCGGTGATCCGGCAATATTGAGTTCGCGTACTGCTACAACAACATCTTGCTTCTTGCCATTGATCGTATAGCGGTCAACATCAAGTGCATCCGGGAAGGTGTAGTACGGCTTAATCTGCTGTAACTGGCGGAACGTCGGAGATAAGACATCTGGATCGAGCAAACGCGCATTGGAAATATTCGATGTGTCTTTTGCTAGTTGACCAGGTTGCGTAGAAATGACCGCTGGATAATCTTTAACGGTGATATTCGATAGCCCATAAGCAGCGCGAGTCGCGTTGATGTTGCGCTGAATATACGGGGCCTCTTTATTCGATTCACTGGGCTTTACCGTGAATTGTTGAATAAAAGCTGGGTAAATTCCCGCGATCAAGAGCGATGAGACAACCATGAGAACTACGCCAGCTGCTGGAAGCACCCAAGAACGGCGAATAATATTTGCAAAGAAGAGCAGGGCGCAGATGACTGCAATACCGGCGAGAATCGACTTCGCGGGCAAGAGCGCATTGACATCTGTGTAACCCAGACCAGTAAAGAGGCTGCCTTGATGGAGCGCTAAATCATAACGATCGAACCAATAGGCAACTGCTTTGATTAGAACCAGCACACCAAGAAGTACCGAAAGTTGAACGCGTGCTGCGACAGTAGTCCGGTCATGGCTTACCTGAGGGCGAATTCCGCCATAGACGTAATGAATTCCCACTGTTGCGATCAAGGTAATCAAAATAGTTGAGATAGCCCATTTAATGAGGGATTCGTACATCGGTAGCTTGAAAGCAAAGAAAGAGATATCGAGGTGGAATTGAGGATCTTTGGTCCCAAAGGTGGTGGAGTTCTTGAATTGCAACCATGTCTGCCACAGCTTGGAACCAGATGTTCCTGCGAACCAGAAGAGGACTACTGCAATTCCGGCGGTTACATAACGCTTGATTGGCTCAATCTGGCCGCGATAACGCTCCAAATTATCGGCTTCAATAGTGACTGGCACATAGATCGGACGGCGGCGATATGCCAGCACAATGTTCGATGTAATAAAGAGTGAAGTGACAACGCCAAAGGCGATAAATAGTTCTACCTTGGTGAAAAGAGTCTTGCTCCAAACGCTAGTAAAACTAACTGAGCGGAACCATAAGAGATCTGTATAAAAACCAGTGAGGGAAACCAAGATCGCGATGATAACGAGGAGGGCAATGACGACAAAGCCAAAGGGCCCTATCCCCTTTCGCTCGCCCGGCTCCCGAGGGGGACGTGGCGGTCTGACGTTATTGAAGGGGTTATTAGGAAACTGGAAAGAACTCATGGAAATACTCTAGTGCTCGGAATTGGGCTCCCGCAGAGTCTGTTGGAAGTGGTTGAACTTATCGACCGAGCGATTGGTCTCATTATGGAACTTATCTTTGAATTTAGAGGTCCAGACAACATATCCGATCGCAGCACTGACCAGAACGACTGGAACCACCCACCAGATCAGAGCCGCAAAGGCGGTCGACGTCGCTGGCGCGCTGGCAGCTTGGGCGAAGATCGCAGCAAAACGGGTCATGGGTCCACTTTAACCCAGGCGCGAGCCTTTTCCTTCGCCTGCGCGGAAATATAGTCAGAGTAGATATTGTTCACATTCTCATAGGTATCAAGTGGGTTCTCCGGAATGAAGGTAGGCGATCGTGAGCGGTTTTGGATTCTTCCCCAGTGAGGGTTTCTTCAACGCTGGAACGAGTGGTGGCCCAGGTTCGCCAATGCTGCAAACGAATGTCATGCGCGATGCCGCCCGTAAGTTCTTAGCGACACACAACGATCTCCCAGTTGGGCGCGAGGATGCCCGCAAGGCGCAAGAGGCGCTTGATATTGCTAATACCTGGATCGAAGAGCAGACCCAATTTCCCGCCACCGTCGCAAATGCAGATGTGGCTTGGAGTCGCAAAGATTGGATCGATCACTCCATCAATGGCTGGCAGAAGTTAGTGGAGCCGCTTGCCGAAGGAATGGTCGAAGCTTTAGGTAAGGTCTTGAAGGAGATGGGGCCATCTGAGATGGGGCCGCAAGAGGGATTTCTGCCGGTCATGCGCGGTTTTATGGGGCAGTTGATTGCCACGCAACTCGGTCAATCGATCGGCACTCTCTCCATCGGATTAACCGGTTCACAGGATGCTGCCATTCCACTCTTTGAAAAGTCTGGCGCTCATTTAATTCCACAAAATATTGCACAATGGGGCGAAGGTTTAGAAATTCCTGAGCAAGAGATAGCTATCTATATAGCGCTACGAGAAGTCGCTGCGCAACGTCTATTTGCACATACTCCGTGGCTGAGCTCTTATGTTCGCGACCTCATTGCGAGTTATGGCAGTGGTATCACCGTCGATATTGAAGCTATTCAAAGCCAAGCTGAGAGTGCGATGAGTTCTGGTGAGCTCGACATAAACAATCCGGAATCAATCACGATGGCAATTAATCAAGGGATGTTCCAACCGGAACAGAGCGATGCACAAACCGCTGCGTTAGCAAAACTAGAAATTACATTTGCGCTCATCGAAGGTTGGATCGATCACGTAACTTCTCTCTCCGCAAAAGATCGTTTGCCATCACTATCGGCCCTGCAAGAGAGTTATCGTCGCTCTCGTATCGAGAGCGCACCAACGCAACAACTCTTTGCGATGCTTTTAGGGTTGCAGATTTCACCACGGTTGACGCGCGAGTGTTCAAATTTTTGGAGTGAGATTTATTTAATAAGCGGTGGCGTCGATGGTGGAACTGCAATTCGTGACCACCGCTGGGAAGATTCTGCGCTCTTGCCAACCGCTGCAGATCTCGCCGATCCGGCTGGATTCTTGGTGAGCACTACGGTTCCGGATGATCTCTCCGGACTGCTCTAAAACCTAACAGAAATAGAAAAGCCAAATCCCCGGCCGCACATCTGATGTCTGCCTTCCCCTTGCCTACATCAAACGGTTATCCGAGGACTTGGTGAGTGAAACCTATGCCAACTCGCCCCAATTTCCAAAAAGAAATGCCACAATTCTCAGCAGAACTTGTTGATAAAACTGTGGAGAAAGGTGGGATACCTCGTGGATACGGTGGATAACTTTCTCCAAATTTCCCTCTTTGGAGATAGCCTCCCCGCCATGGTTAAAGATCCCAAGAGCGGCGATCCCAAGAAGAGCCAGAAATTCCTCCGCGCCAAGCCCCTGCCCGATAACCTTCCAGAATTTCGCGTCATCCGGAGCACGCGGCGCAAGCGCAGCATTAGCGCGCTCCGTCAAAATGGAATAATTGAGATTCATATCCCCGACCGCATGAGCCGCAAAGATGAGTTTGCGATCATCCCCGAGATGATCGAGATAGTCCTACGGCGCGAAGCGAAAAGCCGTTCCAGCGATGCAGCGCTAGCGCAGATGGCCGAAGGCTTGCTTGCGTGCTACCTCCCTGATTTTCATGAGCGTCCCACGGCGATTACCTGGCGCACTATGCGTGAGCGCTGGGGTTCCTGTACGACGAGCGATGGAACTATTCGCATATCGCTACGCCTAAACGGCACTCCTGATTATGTCGTTGAATGTGTTCTCTTCCATGAATTGATCCATCTGCGCGTACCAGGGCATGGCAGTGACTTCTACGACTATCTGGGGCGCTATCCCGAGAAGGCGCGAGCAGAGGCCTTCCTCGAAGGCTTTGAGGCTGGCCTATCGGCTACTCCAGAAGCTGGAGCGAGCGCATAGCGCAAAGTTCGCAAAATCGGACAATTCGCCCATTTTCCCTCTTTAAATGGGAACTTTACGCATAAACGAGCGCCATTTACCCAACATCTCTCTCCACGCGGGGTATCGTGCTCTTGTACGCACGCTCGCTTGGGGAGGCTCCCTACGCTTTGAGCGTGTGGCGAAGAGGAGGGTCATCATGGCTGAAGAATACAAAGGCGAGGCCTACTGCGTTAAGTGCAAAGAGAAGCGTTCCTTCGAAGGTCATGTGAAGGTCTCTGAATCTGGTCGCCGCATGGCGCAGGGCATCTGCCCAGTGTGTGGCACCAAGGTCAACCGCATCTTGGGTAAGGCTTAATACATAGGCTTGCTCGCTCGTTTATAAGATCGCTCCCACTTAACGGCGGGGGCGATTTTTTTATCCCCAATTAGACACACGCACATAATGTCAGAGCGTGATTCACGCCATTCTTCGCAGATGGCAAGAGTGCGCATTGGATTTGATTACCTCAAGCTCAAGAGTGGGGTTGAGCTTGTACCCACCGTAGATGGCTATCGATTGGGACTTCCCACACATGGCCTAGCGCTCTCTGCAGGTCCACACGTGCAGATGGCACGCAGCTTTGATGGGCGGCGCACCATACAAGAAATTGCGCGCGGATTAATGTGCGATATTTCCATGGTCACCCGATTTGCCGATCTTCTGGCCGACCAAGGATTTATAGAGGAACGCCCCGCTCCGCTCACCTTGGACTCCACCGATTTGAGCGAGCAGGTCATTGCGGTGCGTCGAGAAACAGAGCAAGCCCTCCTCACTCATCGAACCGGGGTATCTGATGGTGGCGCTGCAGAATTTCGGGCTCGAGCCGCGACGACGATCTTGATATCGGGCGAGAACCGACTCGCTCGTAACTTATTAGCAGCCCTGCATGCATCTGGGTTTATAAATACTCGCTTAATAAGTCGAGCTCACCTTTCACCGCAGATCACCGGAGCTGATATATGCGGAATCGTCGCGCGCAATAGCGATATCGGAAAGAATCGAAATGAGTTCACCGCAGAGTTGATGCGCGAGGCACGAATTGCTCGTGGAGAGGCGGTTGCTAAGGCACTTCCAGATCTCATTATCTCTACTGGACCCATCGAATGGGATTATGTCCAAAGGTGGTTGAGCGAGGGTTCGCCTCATCTCCATATAAATCCAGCTATCGGTCGCGAAATTGAAGTTGGACCGCTAGTTATTCCAGGGGTAACCCCCTGCTTGCGCTGTGTGACTCTAACCAAGCGCGATAACGGCAGCTCTAGCCGCTATGAATTTATTCGCAGTGAATTACCAAGTGCTGCCACTGCATTTATCTCAGGTCTTATTGCGCTCGCCATTGGCGAATACTGTGCGACAGGTTCAACTCCATTGCGCGCCGCATCTCAGTGGTACGACTTGCTCGAGCCGCTACGCCCGCCAGATATACGACATTGGAACTTTCACCCCAACTGCGGGTGTCAATAAAGCGGTTCATCAATCTCACAATGTCATCTAGCTGGCGAGCGCTTCCTCGTCTGCATCACATTCTGCAGCAACGACTGGGATAACTACCGGAGTCATACGAGGACGCCCAACGGTGCGCTTGGCAGCGACGATCGACCCGTCAACGAACAACTCTCCACCCCATACTCCGCAAGGCTCCTGCCGTGAAAGGGCACCTGCTAAGCAAGCGGCTTGCATCGGACAGCTCGCGCAGAGCGACTTTGCCATTGCTACACGGGCCGGGGCTTCATCGAAGAATAGATCTGCAGCGGAGTTGTGGCAGGGCAGGGAGATATCTCCTGTGACATCACTCAATCCGATCATCTCTCCATCAGCCCATCCGGGGACCAACAGTTCACTAAAGAGAACAGCCATTGTTCTCACCTCCTCTTTCCTTTTTATAACTCTTTGGTTTTTATCTCTCGTTTTACTCTGGGTAAAAGAAAAAGGACCGCTCATCCGATTGGATGTGCGGCCCCTGGTGGGTTTCGATTCGGTTTACCGAATAGAACTCCAGGTTCCGCGCAGTCCATAGGCTGCAAAATTCTTGGTTGCCCAGAACTTGGCGGCGTATG
>CAIUIT010000024.1 GCA_903899375.1 uncultured Actinomycetes bacterium | reverse complement strand
TCCGAAGGCAACGGTCGCTGCATACGTTGTGAAGATATAAACAGCTGCAATCGAGAAGGTTGCAATCATGATCGCTTTAGGAACATTTTTGCGAGGATCCTTAGATTCTTCCGCCAGTGGAGCTGCGGCTTCGAAGCCCGAGAATGCAAGCAATGTAAAGACTGAACCAGCAATTACGCCGGACCAACCATGAAAACCCTTGGCATTTGCATGAGCTGTGGTGAATACCGAGAGCGTGTTGTGATGCCCGGCTTTAACAACGAGAAATATTCCAAGCAGAACAAAGACGGTGATTTCAAAGAATCCAAGCATTGTTCCAACTTTGGCTGACGTTCCGATACCGCGCCAGACCAGATAAGAAACCAGCAAAGTTCCCAGAGTCATAAAGACCCACCAGGAAGACAATGGGAATCCGTGGGCATTTGAATTCCACTCACCGGCAACGGTGTAACCCAATTGCAGCATTACGAGTGGAACGATCAAGATTTCAACTGCGGCATAGGCCCAGCCAACAAGGAAGCCGACCCAAGGGCGGAGTCCAATAGCGGAATAGGTAGCTACCGAACCTGCGGCGGGAATGTGCTTTGCCAATTGGCCGATACTTGAGGCGGTGAAGAGGATTCCGATAAAGGCGAAGAGCACAGCTAATGGAAGTGCGCCTCCGGCTAGCGGCGATCCGAAAGGAATGGATGCAGCGATTGCGGCACCTGGTGCCATTGAGCAGATGGATTGGAATACGACTTCTCGTAATCCAATTGCATTACTCGCTAATTTAACTTCGGAATTACTCATTACTCTCCTCTGTTCAGGCACAGCGAAATGCTGAAGCAGAAACTGTAACAAAACTTTAAATAAATTACTCAGAAATCGCCCAGAATTGACCTGCGGTTATTTGAAAAACAGCGATATAGCGTGGCCTGGCCGTTTAAAGTGATAGCCCCTTAGCCCGTTCGCGCAAGCTTTCGTGCATTCCTTTAAATGCTGATGCGTGCGGCACCAAATCTTTAGCCGCCTTGATGACAACGCTGAAGTTGGAGTCGACGACATTCGCAATCGGCGCCTTGGTAATTTGTGAAAGCAATTGATACGAATCAAGTTGATGCAAACCATAGAGCTCTTGAAACCAGCGAACTAATTCGACCTGACCAATGCGCCATGAATCTTCCATCGGGCGTGATGATCCGACAGTCATGTAGTAATTATCATCTTCAATGCGTGGCCAGGCAGGAGCCGCTCCTTTAATAAGATCAATAATGATGATGGCATCCATGGCGCCTTCAACTGCGGTTCCACATGCCTCACCTTCACCTTGACGATAGTGACCATCGCCAATTGAAAACATCGCACCTTCGACATTTACGCCGAGATAAATAGTTGAACCTTTGCGCACCTCGGGAGAATCCATATTGCCCCCGAAGCGTTCTGGTACGAGAGCAGATCTCACTTCGTTGCCGGCGGGTGCTACGCCGATCGTGCCAAACATGCACTCGATAGGAAACTCAATCTTCATATCTCCGTATCTGGCTTCAAAACCGACCGTTTGCCGTTCCGTGTTAACTTCATAAACCCACGTGGTATCCGGCAAAGGTTCTTGCAACATTGCGGTTCGATCCGTTGAGGTCAGTCCACCAAAGAAAGGGATAGTAGATGAAATTCCGTAAGTGCGCGCTGGCTTCATATCTACAATATGAATAGCGAGAGCATCACCTGGTTCGGCTCCCTCAATAAAGAAGGGTCCGGTCTGTGGATTAACAAAGCGCATATCGACTTTCTCGCTGGAAAGGTCGTTTACTGTCTGAATCGTGTTATTGAAGGCATCCTGCGTCCAGAGTCGAACAGCGGTGCCAGGCTTGATGGTGCGCCTAGGGGCATTCCCTCCAAAGGTATACGCGAGCTCTTCAGTGGTTGGCTTATATTCGATGATCTCCATTTAACGATACTAAACCCGATTTACGCTCATGTCAGCACCAAACGCCAACGTTTCGCTTCAGCCAGGCGTTCGCGACGAGGCAGGACTTCACGATTTGATTTTGGTTGAAATTTCAACTATCTTCATCCTTAGATCAATTCAACAAATCTAGCCACACATTTAACTATCAAGCAAAGGAAACCCATGTCAGTACTTTCAACACTTCCAGCAGGAACATTTAACATCGATCCATCACATAGCCGCGTCGGCTTCAGCGCTCGTCACGCAATGGTGACCAAGGTCCGCGGATCTTTCAATGAGTACGCCGGTTCAGGAACCGTAGATAACGGAATTGCTTCACTGAGTATTGAAATTACAGTGAGCTCAATCGATACCCGTAGCGCCGACCGCGATGGTCACCTGCAATCCCCTGATTTCTTTGATGCAGCAACATTCCCAAAGATCACCTTCGTTTCAACATCTGTTAAAGATGCTGGCGAAGATAAGGTCGTTGTAGTCGGAGACCTCACCGTCAAGGATGTCACAAAGTCGATTTCAATCGAATTCGAATACACAGGTACAGCAACAGATCCCTACGGAAATGCCCGTTTTGGTTTCGAAGGTGTGTCAGAGATCAACCGCAAGGACTTCGGCCTAACCTGGAACGCGGCTCTTGAGACCGGTGGATTATTGGTTTCAGAGACAGTAAAGCTCGAGTTCGAGATTTCAGCAATCGCAACAGTTGCAGCTGCCGTCTAACAGCTAATTCTTAAAGGGCCTCGTGAGCAATCACGGGGTCCTTTTTTTATCTGTTGCAAAGTGTCGGTTGATAAGCGAGAGTTAACGCATGAAATCAACCCGTTTGGTAGAAGATGCACTAGAAAAGATTGCTTCACTCGATCAATCTGGGTATCAACTCAAATCAGTTCTCGCGCAAGCCCCTGACGCGTTAGCGCGTGCCGAAGAGTTCGATAAGTCGCAGGACTCCCTGCCATTAGCCGGATTGCCAATACTTATCAAAGACAATATTGAATCCGTCGGATTGCCTGCGACTGCGGGCTCGCTAGCATTGGCTGATACTCCCATAACACGAGATTCGACGATTGCGCAGCGATTGCGCTCTGCCGGTGCGGTCGTTATCGGAGCAACGAACTTATCTGAATGGGCGAATATTCGTTCCACCAAATCCACCAGCGGATGGTCGGCTGTTGGTGGACTCACCGCCAATCCTTGGAAACATCAACATAGCGCTGGAGGTTCTTCTTCAGGTTCCGGCGCCAGCGTGGCTGCTGGAATTACCCAATGGGCCATCGGAAGCGAAACAGATGGATCGATAATTTGTCCGGCATCTCTCAACGGATGTGTCGGCATCAAACCAACGGTCGGCAGCATTCCCCGCGATGGAATGATCCCCATTAGTAAGAGTCAAGACTCACCTGGACCAATGGCCCAAACAGTTCTACAAGCTGCACTTTTGCTTGATGTGCTTACTGCGAGAAGCGAATATGTAGGAGCCGCTCAAGCAGAACACTCGCTCAAGGTCGGAGTTGTTAAGCAGTGGATGACGACAGATACGCAAGTCAATGATCTTTTTGAAAGAGCTGTGCAATCCCTTTCCAAGGCGGGGATATCAATCGTAGAGATAGATCTATCCGAACCCAGCGAATCTGATGGTGAAGATGAGTTCCATGTAATGCTCCATGAGATGGTGAGCGACCTGGCCATCTACCTGACCACAAGAACTGGGACGCGAGTTAAGAATTTACGCGATATTGTTGAATTTAATCGTTCACAGTCAAAGATCGAGTTGGAGTTTTTTGGGCAAGAGATATTCGAGAAAGCTCTCGAACTTGGCGGGCGTGGTGACGACTACGAGCAGAAGCGTCGACGAAATCTCACATGGGCTAACCAAACGTTAGATACCGGTTTGCACGATGTAGATGTTCTCATTGGCTGCACTTATGGTCCGGCATGGATAAGCACCTTAGGTAAAGGCGATGACTTTGGTTCGGCCAGTTGGATAACGACCGCCCCGGCAATTGCGGGCACTCCAATAGGTACTATTCCCATGGGATTGGTTAATGGACTACCTGTCGGGCTTGGTTTTGTCGTCGCTCGAAATATGGAGCACACACTAATTACCGCCATGGCGCAGGCAGAGAGAGCTCTGGGCTTGGGAATACTGCAGCCCACCTTTATCCGATGAGTGAATTTGACTCTGAGGTCTTTGATCGCTGGGGCGGCACCCCGGCTTATACCGAGAGTCAGACTCGTACTTCCAAATACACTCATGCCGATTTCGAGGCGGCCAAAGTCGATCAGGAGGCGGTCACAGAGAAATTTGCGATTGCCTTTGGAAACCGAGTCAGCTTTAGATCACCGGAAGTTCAAGAGATAGTCGTTGCCCACCGCCGGGTAATAACCAAATGGTTTTATGAGTGCTCGATAGAAATGCAGAAGAACCTCGCGATCATGTACATCAACGACGATAGATTCAAAGCTTATTACGACGGACGGGTAAGAGGACTAGCCCAATATGTGCATGATGCAATCATGGCGAAAAAATTAAATTAAATGTGACCCGCGACCTGTCACCGTTTAGTAGTGTTTTCCGATGGAACTTCAAAAGCCCAGCGAATCTAACCTGCCCTTGTACGTGGCAGCTCTGGAGCGCGAACTTGACGAGGGGCATGAACCATTTCATTATTCCCTCGAGATTATTGAGGGCGCAAAGAAGGATCCCTCCGCCCTCATCGCAACCTTTGACGATCCAGTAGGAGGTCGCCTCATCACCGTGGATGCCGGAATGCAAAGAGCTGCGCTTCCTTCATTTACGCGTTGGCTATATGACGGTGAGATCTGCGGATCGATTCAATTTCGTTGGAAACCTGGAACTGTTGAATTACCACCGTATTGCTTGGGGCATATCGGCTATCAAATCTTTCCATGGAAGCGTGGGCAAGGTCTGGCAACCAAACAGTTAGAGCTGATGTTGGGACTGACTCGAAATATAGAATTACCCTACGTCGAACTCACCACCACACTCGCCAACGTCGCTTCGCAAAAAGTGATCAGAAAGAATGGTGGAGTATTCATAAAAGAATTCGAGAGAGCTGCTGAGTATGGAGGCGGAATGTATAACCTCTTTAGGATTGACCAATCATGAAAACATTAAGAGGGGTTGATTTAGAGATCGAGACCCCCCGATTGCTCTTGGTCACAGTTTTGCCAGAAGAGTATGACCGGATGAAAGATTCTAAAGCGCTTCCTGACATGTGGGCAGATCGAGGAATTCTCAATCCTGGCAGAGTCCTAGTAGATGATGGCGGGCCACTTCCCTTTCGCATTCCACGAATATTAAAGAATTCGGATTACGCCCCCTTTTCATTGCGCCTAGCTGTATTGAAAGAAAGCCACGTGATAATCGGAAGTAGCGGTTTCCACGATTTTCCAGATAGCGCAGGAATGATCGAGATCGGGCTAGGAGTTGAACCTCCTTATCGCAGGCAGGGTTTTGCCCTGGAAATTCTGCACGGGATGTGGAGTTGGGTAATTGCTAAACCCGATGTTAAAACGCTCCGATACACGGTTTCAATCACCAATGAACCTTCCATCGCCATGGTGCAGAAGTTAGATTTCACGCGCGTCGGTCAACAGATCGATGAAGAAGATGGGCCAGAAGATATTTACGAGATGTCAGCGAGTGAATATCGCCGCCGCTATTTCCACTCTTCTGACAGCACTGCGTAGAGAAAAGCACTCGTCCACTCGCCCTTAAAAAATTCATCTTTCTGGTAGCTTGCTTCGCGGCGCATCCCTAAGCGCTCTGCTAGCTTTACCGAAGAATCATTTCGTTGATCGATATATGCCACAACGCGATGGAACTTCAGAGTATCAAATGCATAATTTATTAGCGCGCGCGTAGCTTCAGTAGCAAAACCTTGACCAACAAAATCAGGGTGGACTACCCATCCTATTTCAGCGCGGGAATGTTCCTTTGACTGAATTGAGATATTGGATTGGCCAATTACCTTTCCGCCATCTTTCAATCTCCACGCAAAAACGAGGAAATCGTTATCGGATTCAAATGTACGAGGCACCAATACTTTTTCGATCGCTTCGCGAACTTGCAATCGGGTTCTGGGAGGCCACGGGATATAGCGAACAACCATTGGATCAGATTGATATTCCAGCAAATCCTCTTCATCATCAAGAGTAAGTGCGGAGAGAATCAACCGATCGCTTTCTATCAAGGGTTGAGCCAGTGATCCATAATATATTTTTCACCTTCGTCACAGAAGATCGTAACGACGGTTTCGGCGCCAAGTTCCGCTTTCAATTTCTTGGCTGCCAACATGTGTGCACCAGATGATGGTCCGACGAAAAGTCCATGAGTTCGAGCCAAGCGCTTAGTTTCTTCGATGGCATCGATTGAGTGGATATGAACGAATCCATCAATGTCTTTGGCATGGCGCTCGATAATTCCCGGCACGAACCCATCAGAAATTCCTTCGATGAGGTGCTTGGCAATTTCACTACATGCGATGGTGCAAGACTCGGATGGTTCAAGTGCGTAACTCTTCGCATCTGGGTTTACCTCTTTAAATGCTTGGCCAACACCAACCAACGTTCCACCGGTACCTACGCCAGAAATTAGCAAATCGGGTTTCGTAGGAAGCTGGGCCACTATCTCTTTGCCAAGCCATTCATAATTCTCAGTGACATTCCATTCGCTATCGAATTGCTGCGGCGCGTAATAACCCGGTAGCGCCCCTAAGCGACGCACTTCATCTAGCGCCTTATTCACGTGGAAATCACCTAACGTACGCACTTCGGCACCAAAAGCCTGCGAGATCGCTGTTCGCTCCATGCTTAAACCTTCGGGCATAACAACGATCATCTTGTAGCCCTTAACAGCTGCAACCATGGACATCGCGTTTCCGGTGTTGCCGCTACTCGCTTCGACGATGGTGTCCCCTGGCTTCAGGAGTCCTTCTTTTTCTGCGCGCTCAATCATGTACTTGGCAATACGCGCCTTTACCGAACCCGATGGATTGAGATATTCCATCTTCACGTAAATGCCTTCAATGTTGATGAGGGGCGTATTTCCAATTGCATCAAGGATTGTTTTCACAGAGGTGAGAATAGTCCTATTGCCCAACCATTAGAGCGTTGTTTATCCGAATTCTTCGCTTGGAACTACCCTGCCACCGTTCCACTATATGAAATTGTGCTCTTCTAGGAACTAGGCTTTCTTCACGAGTAACAACTCTTCAAAATCATCCTCGACATCTGTCGGGTTCCACTCGTGCGCACATTCGGGGCAGGTGAGAAGCAGTATCGGTGCCCTATGATCCTTGAATGGAGATTGCCTCTCAGCAGCGCAAGGTAATTCGTACCCTCAGCGCAGCACAAATCCTCAATGGAGTGGGAACTTCCGGAACAGTTGCTGCAGGGTCGCTACTTGTCACTTCGATATCTAAATCAGAATCATTGGCTGGGCTAGCACAAACGACCACAGTATTAGGTGCGGCGATGATGGCGTTGCCTTTAGCAAAGTTAACCCAAAAGGGCGGTCGCCGCCTTTCACTCATGAGCGGCTATTCCATCGGAGTTATCGGCGCAATCCTTGCTATCTTGGGTGGCACTCACAAAATATTGTTTCTAATGCTTACTGGTGCCTTCATGGTTGGCGCCGCTTCTGCATCTGGGTATCAGGCCCGTTTCGCTGCAATCGATTTAGCTACGCCAGCCAACCGTTCCAAGAATTTATCCTTAGTCGTTTGGGGTTCGACCGTTGGTGCGGTTACCGGTCCAAACCTCATGCAACCTGCGGGCGATTTCGCACATTTCTTACATCTGCCGCGGCTCGTTGGACCTTACTTCATCGCCGGAACAAGTCTGACGCTGGCAACAATTGTGATCTTCTTCTTTCTCAAACCTGATCCGTATCTCACGGCAAATATGTCATCCGATGGTGTGACTCAGAAGAAACATGAAACAACTCGGGCTGCTTTAAAACATATCCGCCAAATCCCACACGCCTTATTCGCAATAACAGCAGTGGGGATCGGACACCTGGCAATGGTCTCCATCATGGTTATGACGCCTGTGCACATGTCGCATGTTGATGTGACTCTCTCTGTGATTGGGCTCGTCATCAGCGTTCACGTCTTAGGGATGTACGCCTTCTCTCCATTAGTCGGAGCGCTCAGCGATAGGTTGGGTCGTGTTCGAGTAATTCAAATCGGCGTTGTAATTTTAATGGCGGCCGCAGCGACCGCAGGTCTTGCCCCAGCAATGAATGCTATACAGCTGGGAATTGGCCTCTTCCTGTTGGGATTGGGTTGGTCTTGCACACTCATCGCGGGATCTACGCTCTTATCAGAAACAGTCTCAGTAGAAATGAAACCTTCCTCTCAAGGTGCCAGTGACTTGGTTATGAATTTAATGGGAGCCGTTGGTGGCGCAGCTAGCGGAGTGATCATAGGATTTCTCTCCTTTGGTTGGCTCTGCTTTTTTATTGCAACGCTCGTCTTTGCCTTAGGGGTTTGGTCCTTTGCAATCAAAGGCGATCGCGAATAGCCCAGAGATCCCTAAATACCGGGTGAGAAACTGTGGTATTTAAGTACTCAACGCCTGAAGACCCGCCCGTTCCGGTTTTGCGACCGATGGTGCGCTCCACCATTTTTACATGTCGGTAGCGCCACTCCTGAACGCCTTCATCAATATCGACCAACCGTTCGCAGAGGATCGCGGTTTCAGAATCGTGCAGGTGAATTTCAATCAAAATATCTTGTACCTCTTTATTGGGTTCATATCCTTCTGAAAAATCACGACTTAAATACTGGCTTGGTATTTGGTATTTTCTCTTCGACAGGTAGACCAGCGTGGAATCCCAGACGGACCGTCCCGCAGTGATCTTCGCTATCTTCGCTTGTGCTTCAGGAGGCAGGTGGCCAGCCATCCGAGAATCTCGACGGCCTAAAACCGCCTCGAACTCGCGAAATTGTGCGGATTGAAAACCGGACGATGATGCCAGAAATTGCCGAAATGAATTGAATTGACGTGGCGTCATCGTTTCCAAGATATCAACTTGAGCTACACAGACCTTTAAAATCGTACGAACTCTACCTAGCGTTGCAAGGCACTTATAAGTATCTCCCGATTCAAGATTGGCTTGCAGAAAATAGAGTTCGTGGAGGATTTGCTTAAACCACAACTCATAGGTCTGATGAATGATAATAAATAGCATCTCATCATGCTCGGGTCCCTCGGAAGCTAAACGTTGTAGGTTTAGAAGTTCATCCACACCTAAATAAGAGGAATATGTGACGGCGGAATCGTAATTGCTCATGTGACTTTTATGTCCTTAGTTGAAATCTGCTCGTATTCTCGGCTGGCCGTGAGATCACGCAGGCGAGCGAAACCATCCCAAATCTCAACGTAACTGGTGGGAAGAGGAGAGATAGCCACCCGAATTGAATTAGGTTCGCGATAATCGGGGATTACCTTTTTCAGTTGACGAAGCCCAATCGCAATGCGTTTCGCCTCTGGGTGGGCGAGCGAGATGTGTCCCCCACGTTCTTTAGGTAATGCCGGAGTGTTAAGAGTGAAACCTAAATCCTTGAGCCATGCCTCATAGAGTCCGATCATCATCTCGGTGCCTTGGGCGCACTTCTCTTCAATGGCATCGATACCAGCTTCGGCAATCATTTCAAATGCGGTATTAACGCAGCGCAATCCCACGATCGATGGGCTAGCGATTTGGAAACCACGCATTCCATCGTTCTTCTCAAAGAATTCCCCCATCGCAAATTGATCTCTTTGCGCGAACCAGCCTTGGATAGGGACTTGCAACTCTCTTTGCATACGATGAGACACATATAGCCAAGCCGGAGAACCCGGGCCTGAGTTGCCATATTTATAGGTACAACCGACAACAAGATCGGCTCCATATTTATCTAAATTGAGATTGATAGCTCCCACCGCATGGCTAGCATCCCATACCGTTAAGGCTCCAAACTTGCGCGCCAGATCGGTAATCGCCTGGATTTCGTTGCGGGCTCCAGAGCGATATTGAATTACCTCGAAGGATGCAAATGCAACGTCATCTGACATGTATGGCTCCAAAATCTCTGGAGTTATACGTTCATGGGTAGAGTCGCTACCCATTTCATTATCAATTTCGATCAGGATCAAACCATGTTGTTTCGCCAACCCCTGCAAGATATATCTATCGGTAGGAAAATTGCCTTTATCGGTAATAATTGTCTTTCGCCCTGGTCGTGCAGCAAGTGCAGCTCCTACCAACTGATAGAAATTTACTGAAGTTGTATCGCAGGCCAATACCTGCCCCGCACTCGCACCCAATGCGGCACGGCCGATTAAATCTCCAGTGGTTTCAGCTTCATCAATCCAATCGGCCCAACCGTTTACTATCTTGGGACCCCATTCCTTGGTCAGGAATTCATTCACCACTGAGATGGTTTTTTTGGGTAAACGTCCAAGTGAGTTCCCGTCGAGATAGCAAATGTCTGGGTCATCGTTAATGAAAAGTTCGCGATATCGAGCCAGGGGATCCTGGGCATCCAGATCAAGCGCGAACTGGCGCTCGGTTACATTCATGCTTGTACTCTAACCCTCGCCAGGCAGAATTATTCAGACCTACTCCTCAGATTATCTAATTCGGGGTAGCATTTGCCCTCATCGGTTAAGCAGCCCAATAAAGTTAGGACTACGCAATGAGAACAGCTAAGAACCACTCCAAAATTGGGGCAGTTGCGATTCTCGCAGTTGCAGCACTTATCTCAATTCAGACTCCTTCATTTGCAGCCAGCTCGGCGGCATCCCAACTCCCAGCAAGCGTTAAAAAGTCTGGTGTATTAACAGTTGGAACAGATACAACGTACGCACCAAATGAATATTTAGATCCATCCGGAAATGTAATCGGTTGGGACATTGCCCTATTCAAGGCAATCGCTGCAGACCTCGGCGTGAAGGTCCACTTTGTTAGCGCAGGCTTTGACACGATCATCCCTGCAGTTAAGGGTGGAAAATATGACGTCGGTGTTTCATCGTTCACAGATACGAAAGTTCGCGAAGCACAGGTTGATTTCGTAAATTACTTCACCGCAGGAATTCAGTGGGCATCAGCTGCTGGCAAGAAGCTTGTTGATCCCAACAATGCCTGCGGACTCACCGTGGCGGTACAAACCGGAACAACAGAAGTTGACGATTTAACTGCCAAGTCAGCCGCATGCGTTAAGGCGGGCAAAAAAGCAATCTCGGTTCTATCCTTCGATAGCCAAGCTCAAGTCAATAACTCGGTAACACTAGGTCGTGCGGCTGCAATCTCTGCAGATTCACCAATCACCGAAGATGCTGTTCACCGTAGCGGTGGAAAGCTCGTCCTCGATGGTGCAATCTATGGAACTGCTCCATACGGATTTGCTACCGCCAAGGGATCGACAATGGCTAAGGCAATTTCTCTCGCTCTGCAAGAGATTTACAAGAATGGAACTTATATGAAGGTTCTTGCAAAGGCGGGCGTAACAGCGGGTGCTGTTAAGACATTCACAATCAATGGCGCGCTCAACTAAATCCACGATACAGGCAGTGCCGCTGCGCCACCCCTTTCGGTGGGCAGCGGCCTTCTACTTCGTCCTAATCGGAGTCGCTTTTATAGTCGATGCACTTCATCGCAGCGCCTACGACTGGAAAGCATTTTATAAATATGTTTTTGACGTACGCGTTTTCAAGGCGGCGGGTGTCACCCTTTCACTTACTGCCATTTCAATGTTCATCGCGATCATTTGGGGTGTGGCACTTGCGGTCATGCGCCGCTCCCCCAACCCCGTCTTCCGCCAAGTCTCCTGGTTCTTCATCTGGGTATTCCGCGGGACGCCTGTTTACGTACAACTCGTATTTTGGGGTTTGCTCTCCACGATTTATCACTCATTTTTTATCGGCATCCCTGATATTCACTTCGGACATTTTTACCTCGGAGTCCACTTCCCGATCAGCCAGACCGCTTCACTTTATTGGCTCGCTATCATCGGACTTTCGCTCAACGAAGCTGCCTACATGGCAGAGATCGTTCGAGCTGGATTACTGTCGGTGGACGAAGGCCAAGAGGAAGCTGCAACTTCTCTCGGTATGAGCTGGTGGACCACCATGCGCTTCATCGTTATTCCCCAAGCTATGCGGATCATTATTCCTCCAACTGGGAATGAAATTATTTCCATGTTGAAGACAACCTCGCTGGTAACAGCAGTTCCTCTGATCACCGACCTTTATGCGAGAACTCGCAACATTTCCGATGAGATTTACAACCCAATCCCACTTTTGATGGTCGCTTGTGCCTGGTATTTGTTCTTCACCACGGTGCTTATGTTTGTTCAGTATTTCGTCGAGAAGCGCTTTGCTCGCGGACACTCTCCACTTTTGAGGGTCAGCCATGAGTGAATCACTAATGGTGAGCGCCGTTGACATCCATAAATCTTTTGGAACCAACGAGGTGCTCAAAGGTATTACCCTAGAAGTGAAACGTGGCGAAGTTATGTGCCTGGTAGGACCTTCAGGCTCCGGAAAATCTACATTCCTACGTTGCATCAACCATCTAGAACGCATCAACTCTGGTCGCTTGATGGTTGATAACCAACTCATCGGGTATCGCGAATCAAACGGCAAATTACATGAGCTAAAACCATCTGAAGCTGCCGCCCAGCGCGTAGGCATCGGTATGGTCTTTCAGAAATTCAATCTCTTCCCGCATCTGACTGCTCTTGACAATGTCATTTCGGGAATGATTCGTGTGCAAAAAATTGATCGCACCATCGCTATTGCAGAAGGTACCGAACTCTTAAGGCGCGTTGGGTTAGCAGACAAATTAGAGCACTATCCAGCTCACCTTTCTGGCGGACAGCAACAGCGCGTTGCAATCGCCAGGTCGCTGGCCATGAAGCCAAAGTTAATGCTCTTCGATGAGCCAACTTCAGCGCTCGACCCCGAACTCGTTGGTGAAGTACTCGATGCCATGAAGCAGCTTGCCCAAAGCGGAATGACCATGATCGTTGTCACCCACGAAATGGGCTTTGCCCGCGAAGTCGCCGATTCCCTAGTCTTTATGGACGGTGGCGTCGTTGTGGAATCGGGAGATCCTGAGGAAGTTTTGCGGAGTCCTAAGCACGAACGCACCCGCGCCTTCTTATCCAAAGTCCTCTAACTGCATCTTCTGACCTTTTTGGCGTAATATCAAAGTCATGGGCAAAGTTGGATCAGGTGCAATTTTTGCAACTGCCTTCTACTGGCGCTTCTTTAAAGATTAATAATTTAGGAATAGGTGGCTATGTCGCAACTCCGTACCGGTTACATTTATCATGAGTTGTTTGGTTGGCACGACACGGGAACTCAAGCCGGAATGTTCCCCACAGATCCCTCCCGCGGTCTGCAGCCATTTGTAAATTATGAAAATGCAGAGACCAAGCGCCGAATCCATGAGTTAATAGTTGTATCCGGTCTCATCGATGACCTCACGCGGTTGACACCTCGGCAAGCTACAAACGATGAGCTTTTATTGGTGCATCCGCAGGAATACCTCACCAAGCTGAAAAAGATAAGTGACCAGCCCCTTGGCGGTGATGCCGGCGATGGAGAGACCCCATTTGCCAAGGGTGGTTTCGAAATTGCAACTTTAGCCGTTGGCGCAGTTATAGAACTTACCCGGGCTGTCCTGGCTGGTGAAGTTGATAATGGTTATGCGCTCGTACGTCCTCCTGGGCACCATGCAGTCAAAACCGGCGGAATGGGTTACTGCCTCCTTTCGAATATTGGCGTTGCGCTCATGACCGCGAAACAACGCAATCCAGATATTCGTATCGCTGTTGTGGATTGGGATGTGCACCATGGAAATGGCACTCAAGATATTTTCTACGATGACCCAAATGTCCTCACTATTTCGCTCCACCAAGACCGTCTCTACCCCAGAAACTCCGGCATGCGCACTGAGAGTGGAATTGGCACCAATATCAATATTCCTCTGCCAGCAGGTACCGGAAATGGTGGCTATCTCTATGCATTTGAAGAAGTGGTGCGCCCTGCCCTTAAGAAATTCAAACCTGATCTGATAGTCGTTGCCTCTGGCTTCGACTCTTCTGTTTACGATCCACTTGGTCGAATGATGGTCACGGCAAGTGGCTATGCCAAAATGACGAAGGTCCTCATGGAATGTGCAGCCGATTTTTCTAAAAATCGTATCGTTATTTCACACGAGGGTGGCTACAACGCCGTGTATTCGCCATTCTGTGGGCTAGCCGTACTTCAAGAATTATCCGGCACATACAAATTGGACGATCCATTTATTCACACCGAAACATACCCGGGACAAGCTCTCTTCGACCATCAGAAATCGGAGATAGATCTTGCAGCTCACCATAGTCTGCCTTTACTTTAATTTGTAGAAGGCCAGCAATAATGCAAGTGCAAACATCACTAGCGCAATGAAACCATCCAGGATCTTCCAAAATATTGGTCTTGACATGAACTTGGACGCAGCTTTCGCGCCAAAGCCGATCGTCGTAAACCACAAGACGCTCGCTATAACTGCCCCTGCGGCGAAATCCCATTTATGCGACTTGAATTGACCGCCAATTCCGCCCAAGAAAATAACGGTATCTAGATAGACATGTGGATTAAGGAAGGTAAACCCTAATGTTCTACCAACCATCTTCTTGAGTGATGTCTTAGCCTCATTGGCAGCTACCAGAGCTTGATCCTTGAAAACCGCCAAGAGTGATCGAACGCCGAACCATGTCAGGTAGAGAACACCAAACCATTTGATGAAATCCAGAATTGTTTGGTGTCTTTGTATGAGTTGGCCTAAGCCACCCACGCCTAAAACAATGAGCAACGCGTCGCTAGCCGAACATATTCCTACTACAAGCAAAACATATTGCTTGTTTAATCCCTGGCGTATGACAAAGGCGTTTTGGGCGCCAATCGCGATAATGAGAGATAACCCCGTTAGCAAACCTGCTATTAGCGCGAGCATGCCGTAACTGTAGCGAAGGAAGCATCGGTGTATCACCTTCGCGTTGAAGTAACTATGGAGGTATGGAAGTATCCAGCCGTGTCGACTGAAAATGCGGGCTACGAGGGCGAATTTCTGACCACTGACAAAACAACGCGTCGCCAGGCCTTTACTCTTGGCTCTATCGCCGTTGGAATCGGAATATTCGTTGGCGAGCTAACTTCAAACCTGCATTCTGCGTGGAAATCGCCGGTAGACACTCTTGGCAACTGGATCATCAGTGTTATTCCACACTTCGTTGAGTCGTTCGCTATCAAACTTTTCCGAACTCACGATAAGGGCTTCCTCGTTGCCACTATTCTATTCGTTGCCCTAATCCTCGGCGGGTTAGCGGGCGATTTATTATTTCGTGGTAAGAGAGAAATCGCCTACGCAATTGTTCTGCTCGAAACAATATTTAATGTATTTACTGTGTTGGCCCGCCCTCATGCAGGTGTCACGGCGATTGTTCCATCCTTAATAAGCGGTCTTGCGATCACACTAGTACTGTACTTTTCTCTGGGGCGGACAAAAGTCAAGCAACCTGAAATTAATTCACCGACAGAACTCAAATCAAGGCGACAAGTTCTCAAGTTCGCTGGCGGCGCTGGTGTTCTTGGCGGCTTGATGCTTCTCTCTGGTCAGACTGTAAAAACTCATAGCCTAAATGTGATTAAGCGTTTAGCAATTAAATTGCCTGATGCGACGCATTCGCTACCGCCACTTCCAGCCGATCCGGCATCAACAATCCGTGGGCTCTCTCCACTTATCACCCCGAATAACGATTTCTATCAAATTGATACAGCAATCAATGCTCCGATCATCGATGTGGAAACATGGTCTCTCACGATCAATGGGATGGTTAAAAATCCGATTACCTTGACGTATGCCGATTTACTCAAGCGCCCACTCTTTGAACTCGATGACACTATGTCGTGCGTATCTAATCCAGTGGGTGGAAATCTAGTTGGCAACGCGCGCTGGCTGGGATGTCGCCTCGATGATTTGATCCGCGAAGCTGGCCCCTTATCTTCGGCCGATCAAATATTAAGCTCTTCCAGCGACGGATTCGGGGCTGGCTTTCCACTTAATTTGTTGGATGGTCGCGATGCAATGATCGCTGTCGGAATGAATGGCCAACCACTTCCCATTCGTCATGGCTTTCCTGCACGGGTGATAGTTCCTGGGCTATATGGCTATGTATCAGCAACCAAATGGCTTACAAATATCGAGCTAACTCGTTTCGACCTAAAACAAGGATTCTGGATTTCCCGAGGTTGGTCGCAACTTGGACCCATCAAAATGGAATCTCGAATTGATTTTCCGATTGACGGTGCTTCTATACCTGCAGGCAAACTTCGCTTCGCTGGGGTCGCCTGGGCGCCGCTTTCTGGGATCGCTTCTGTACAACTGGGTATTGATGGAGCTTGGAAAAATGCAACCCTAGGACCAGCGCTCTCTGGAACAACCTGGCGCCAGTGGTGGTTCGATTGGGATACAACGGTTGGTAGCCATTTGGTACAAGTGCGAGCCGTCAGCGTTAGCGGTCAGGTTCAGACTCAAACAATCGCGGATACTGCTCCCAATGGCGCTTCCGGTTGGCACTCGATCAATAT
>CAIUIT010000023.1 GCA_903899375.1 uncultured Actinomycetes bacterium | reverse complement strand
TGAAATATTCTTTACTACAACCTTGCAACCTAGGCTGTTCTTCAATACATAGGAAACAACAGCAAGGTCGGCTTCATAACCAACCCAAGCATTGTCAGCCAAATTAACGGTACCGCAAGCAGCTGCCGCTTGAGCAGGCACAGCAGCCGGTAGAGCAAAGGTAATAGCGCTCACAACTAGCATGAGTGTGGCTCCACGACGGAACCTATGCGATTTAAACATAAATAACTCCTCCTGATCTATTGATTGCAATCAACTTGGCCGCCAACCAATGCAATTAGCGGATTCTATTTACTTGCCTTGGAGCGTACTCCTGACCGCTGCCGCTTGGGTGATTCTGTCCAATAAAATTCCCAGAAGTACGATCGCTAACCCCGCGGCCAACCCCTTCCCCGTGAGATTTAGCTGAGCGAAACCAGCAACAACGAGATACCCCAGTCCACCAGCGCCTACAAGGCCGCCTACGACAACCATTGCTAGAACATAAATTATGCCTTGGTTGGTTGAGAGCGCCACCGCGCGGCGCGCACTCGGTAATTGGACTTTTATAATCATCTGCCACTTGCTCGATCCCGCAGCAATTCCAGCTTCTGAAATCGATGCAGGAATACCTGCAATTCCGTCTGCCATCAATTTAATTGAAGCAGGAGCGGCATAAACAATGGCCGCCATGATCGCTGTAAATCTAGTTGCTCCGAACAAGCCTAAGAAAGGTACCAAATAGACGAACGCTGGCAGGACCTGCCCTGCATCGAGGATTGGTCGAATAATTTGATCGGCTCGTTTACTTCTGCCGATCCAAACTCCGACCACAATGCCAATCGTTACGGTTGCGATTGAAGCAACTAAAACTGAGGCCAGCGTCGCCATGGTGTCAGACCACAAACCAGTACCTACAATTCCAAGCACACAGAATATTGCAACCAGCGTTAACTTTTTACCGCCAAGAATTGCTGCCAGCAAAACAAATGCGAGCCCAGTAATAAACCAAGGGCTATTTGTTAAGAGGCTCTGCAATGGGTTGAGCAATCCGTAGGAAACTGCATTGGTGATGCCATTTGTAACGTTAACAAAATGCGCCTGGAACCAATTCGTTGCATTATCGGTGTACGTTGCAATATCGTGGCCGAGAACGCCAGTACCGGGGAAATTTCCTGCCCAAAGGTAGACTCGCGAAATAACAACGGCAATCACACTGACAATCGCACCAATCTTCAATATTTGACGATGATGCTTATGGTCGAGGAGATGTGAATTTTCGGCATCCACTTTGGATGCCGCTGCCGTCGTCGTTCGATCCAAGACGACAGCTAAAATGACGATTCCTAATCCTGCTTGGAAAGAACTTCCGATATCCAACGACTCCAGCGCCCTTATTACAACTTTACCTAAACCGGGAGCATCAATCAGGGCTGCGATGGTGACCATAGAGAGCGCCGCCATAATAGTTTGGTTAATACCAACCACTATGGTGCGCTTAGCTTGGGGTAACTGCACCTTTCGAAGGGCTTGCATTCGCGTTGAGCCCATAGATATGGCAGCTTCGACGCTAGACCAAGGCACCTCATGGAGAGCTACTGCCGTGATGCGCAGCGCAGGAGGGATCGCGTAAACCATCGTCACAATCGTCGCCGAGGCTGGTCCGATTAAAAAGAAGAGAGTGACGGGAGTGAGATAAACGAATGTAGGCATCACTTGTGCAAAGTCGAGGGCAGGAGTAATTATCTTCTCAAAGCGAGGGAATAACCCTGCACATATGCCCAGCGGGATGCCAATAATCAGCGCCAGAACTACCGCTGCGAGGGTCAGGGCCAAGGTATCCATCGATTCTTGCCAGTACCCCAAGAGCCCTAGTGAGATGAGTCCGCCACAGACGAGAAGCGCAATTCTTATATTTGCGACGGCATATGCGAGGTAGCTCAACAAGACAACGATCCCAAACCATCCCAGCAGCGGCGAGGCATTATTTCCAACCGCTTGACTGATGAGGTCCTGGATTCCGGTCACGAATCCATCAATGAAGTCGCGGATAACATTAATAAAGAAGGTGAATACCGGATTTGTTGTTCGGTTGTTGCCAATCCAGTCACTCACGCTATTGAGCCAATTTTGGAACGAGGTGAGGCTTGAAGTATCTAATGGAAGTGTCGCGATTCCGCGTAACAATATTGCAAAGAATAAGAATCCAGCGGTGAGCAGGGAAAGTTGAAAACTGAGCTTAGATTTCTTTGCGGCAACCGGCGCTGGCTCACTAGAAGGCTTGGAGAGCAAGGTGGTAGCCACCGGCTATTCCTGACCTGAGATGAGATGCAAAACTTCCACGGCCGTGACTACGCCAAGTAAGTTTCCATTCTCCATCACCCTAATCGGAATCGATGATTCGATGATCTGACGAGTCGCATTCCTCACGGTGATGTTAGGTGGAAGAATCGGACCACTTAAGTCTTCGCCCGGTTCGGGCTTTCGCGCAATCCAACGCAAGGTAAGAATATGAGACTTCGGGAAGTCACGAACAAAATTTGCAACATAATCATCGGCAGGTTGTGCCACTAATTCTTCCGGGGTACCTATCTGGACTACTGCACCGTCACGCATGATCGCAATTCGGTCACCTAGCTTCACGGCTTCTGCCAGGTCATGAGTAATGAAGACCATGGTCTTTCCAAGTTGATGATGCAGCCGTATGACCTCAGTCTGCATATCTCTTCTAATAAGCGGATCCAGTGCACTAAAAGGTTCATCGAGGAAGAGCACTTGTGGGTCTACGGCGAGAGCACGAGCTAAGCCAACTCGCTGCTGCATTCCACCTGACAACTGCTCTGGGTAGGCCTG
>CAIUIT010000022.1 GCA_903899375.1 uncultured Actinomycetes bacterium | reverse complement strand
CCTGCGATCTGACGAATCTGCATCATGTTTCCACGAGCGCCGGAGTAGACCATCATCCAAACAGGATTGGTCTTAGGGAAGTTATCTTCCATCTCCTTGGCAACTTCGTTGGTTGCATTAGTCCAAATTTCGATCAGCTCTTGGCGACGCTCATCATCGGTGATCAGTCCCTTTTCGTACTGTGATTGAACCTTGTCAGCCTTAACTTCGTAGCCTTCGAGGATCTCACGCTTACGTCCAGGTGTGACAACATCTTCGATACCGATTGTTACACCGGCGCGAGTTGCCCAATAAAAACCAAGTGACTTAAGAGCATCGAGCGTTACTGCAACTGTGACCTTTGGATAACCTTCCGCCAAATTATCAACGATCAAACCAAGAAGTTTCTTGGTGACGTCGTAATCAACGAATGGGAAATCTTCAGGAAGGATTTCATTGAAGAGTACGCGGCCGAGTGTGGTCTCCTTAACAACAGGAACTCCATCTTCGTCCATGCGAATCTTGATCGCGGCTTGTAGCGAGACGCTACCTTGATCAAATGCCATCAGACCTTCAGCAAGGCTTCCGAATGCGCGGCCTTCTCCAACTTGGTTCTCACGAAGTGAGGTCAAGAAGTAGAGACCAAGCACCATGTCCTGTGTTGGAGATGTGATTGGGCGACCTGATGCAGGAGACAAGATGTTGTTGCTCGACAACATAAGTACGCGAGCTTCAGCTTGTGCTTCTGCAGAAAGTGGAAGGTGAACAGCCATCTGATCACCATCGAAGTCGGCGTTGAACGCGGTACATACCAATGGGTGAATCTGAATTGCCTTACCTTCGACCAGTTGTGGTTCGAAAGCTTGGATACCCAGACGGTGCAAGGTAGGTGCGCGGTTCAAGAGAACTGGATGCTCAGCAATTACTTCCTCTAGAACATCCCACACGACTGGACGAGCACGCTCGACCATGCGCTTTGCGGATTTGATGTTCTGGGCGTGATTGAGATCAACCAGACGCTTCATTACAAATGGCTTGAAGAGCTCGAGCGCCATCTGCTTTGGCAGACCGCACTGGTGCAATTTAAGTTGTGGACCAACAACGATTACAGAACGTCCAGAGTAGTCAACGCGCTTTCCGAGCAGGTTCTGACGGAATCGGCCTTGCTTACCCTTCAACATATCTGAGAGTGACTTCAATGGACGGTTTCCTGGGCCAGTAACTGGACGACCACGACGACCGTTATCAAAGAGTGCATCTACCGCTTCTTGCAGCATGCGCTTCTCGTTGTTGACGATAATTTCTGGGGCACCGAGATCAGCAAGACGCTTCAAACGGTTGTTACGGTTGATAACGCGACGGTAGAGATCGTTGAGATCTGATGTCGCAAAGCGACCACCATCGAGTTGAACCATTGGGCGAAGATCAGGTGGAATAACAGGAACGCAATCCAAGACCATTGAGGCCGGCTTGTTTCGAGTATTAAGGAATGAAGATACGACCTTGAGACGCTTGATCGCGCGAGTCTTCTTCTGACCCTTACCTGTCTGAGCGAGCTCGGTGAGCTTCACATATTCAGATTGGAGGTCAAATGTTTCTAGACGAGCCTTGATTGCTGCTGCGCCCATATCTCCCTTGAAGTACACGCCAAAACGGTCGCGCATTTCGCGGTAGAGACCTTCATCGCCCTCAAGATCCTGCACTTTAAGATTCTTAAAGCGGGACCAGACCTGATCGAGACGATCGAGCTCGCGTTGTGCGCGCTCACGAGTTGCCTTGAGCTCACGCTCTGCAGATTCGCGAACCTTGCGCTTGATATCGGCCTTTTCGCCAGCAGCTTCGAGTTCGGCGAGATCGCCTTCGAGCTTCTTCTGACGGGTATCGAGATCATTGTCGCGACGAGTTTCGATCTTCTTGATATCTGAAGATAAACGCTTTTCGAGTGCTGGAAGATCCTCGGCGCGAGCCTCGGTATCAACTTCAGTGATCATGTAAGCAGCGAAATAAATAACCTTCTCAAGATCCTTTGGAGCAAGATCGAGGAGGTAGCCCAAGCGGCTTGGAACACCCTTGAAGTACCAGATGTGAGTTACGGGAGCTGCAAGCTCGATATGACCCATGCGCTCACGGCGAACCTTGGCGCGAGTAACTTCTACTCCGCAACGCTCACAGATGATGCCCTTGAATCGAACGCGCTTGTACTTGCCGCAATAACATTCCCAGTCACGAGTAGGTCCGAAGATCTTCTCATCGAAGAGTCCGTCTTTCTCAGGCTTGAGTGTGCGGTAGTTAATGGTTTCAGGCTTCTTTACCTCACCAAAAGACCACTCACGAATATTGTCCGTTGATGCCAGACCAATACGCAGTTCATCGAAGAAATTAACATCTAACATAGTTGTTTATCCTCACACTTCTTCTACGCTGCTGGGTTCAACTCGTGACAAGTTGATACCTAGCTCTTCGGCGGCACGGAATACTTCTTCATCGGTATCGCGCATTTCAATTGCGATACCTTGATTGTTGAGAACTTCAACATTGAGGCAGAGAGATTGCATTTCCTTAACAAGCACCTTGAATGACTCAGGGATACCAGGCTCCGGAATGTTCTCGCCCTTAACGATTGCTTCGTAAACCTTTACGCGACCGAGCACATCATCAGACTTGATGGTGAGCAACTCTTGCAAGGTGTAAGCGGCGCCATAAGCTTCAAGTGCCCAAACTTCCATCTCACCAAAGCGCTGTCCACCGAACTGAGCTTTTCCGCCCAATGGTTGCTGAGTGATCATTGAGTAAGGACCCGTTGAACGGGCGTGAATCTTGTCATCAACCAGGTGATGGAGCTTCAAGATATACATGTAGCCAACGGTGATTGGCTGCTTGTAAGGCTCTCCGGTACGACCATCAAACAAGATGGCCTTTCCATTTGCACCAATGAGACGCAT
>CAIUIT010000021.1 GCA_903899375.1 uncultured Actinomycetes bacterium | reverse complement strand
GGCAAGGTAGGCGGCGTTGGACTTTGGTGCGCACGCTAAATATGTAACGGCTTCGGCAAGAATGATCCGTGCTTCTGGCATGCCAACCATCGCTACCGCTTGCGCCGCCGCTACTGCTAAGCCCAGCGCACCGGGATCGGCGAGGCCGATATCTTCACTAGCGCTAATCATCACGCGTCGAGCGATAAAACGTGGGTCTTCACCGGATTCCAACATGCGAGCCAAATAGTGCAGCGCGGCATCTACATCAGAACCGCGAATACTTTTAATAAATGCGCTAGCGACGTCGTAATGATTGTCCCCGCCGCGGTCGTATTTCGCGATCACGCGATCAACTGCACGCCCTAGTGCTTCGGTTGTAATTTCGCCATCGGCAGCTCCTGCAGCAGCTTCCAGATAGGTAAGTGCTCGACGTGCGTCTCCTGCAGCGAGGAGGACTAGGGAGTCGCGCGCTTCAGGTGAAATCGTCACTTCATTATTCAAACCCTGAGGATTGGAAATAGCCCGTGTGATAAGCATTTGGATTTCGGCGTTAGGTATTGCGCGCAAAGTTAAAACAATAGAGCGCGAGAGCAGGGGAGAGATGATCGAAAAGGAAGGATTTTCTGTTGTGGCGGCAACTAGCGTCACCCACCTGTTTTCAACCCCCGGAAGCAAAGCATCTTGTTGGGCCTTAGAGAAGCGGTGTACTTCATCGATGAACAGGACGGTCTCCCTATTCTCTTTAAGCAATCTCTCTTCTGCCTGAGTCAACATTTCGCGTACCTGCGCTACGCCAGAGCTGACCGCAGATAGTTCGACGAATACGCGTGAATCAGAGTGGGCGATCATTTTGGCGAGAGTAGTTTTCCCGCTGCCCGGGGGACCATAAAGCAAGATGCTGGTGATGTGTTTCTCTTCGCCTTGGATCAGGCGCATCAGAGGCGATCCAGGTTGAAGTAGGTGTTGTTGACCTAATAGCTCTTGAAGGGTGACAGGGCGAAGTCTGACCGCTAGAGGCGCTGCCATATCAATGGCGGGTATTTCATCCATTTTTGTCCCAACTTCGTGAATCAGAAGCCTACCGCTTGGCTGGCTCTACTCACGAAGTTGGCTGTGATGATTGCGCGTCGTCCGCCGTATTGCCGGGATGACTTATTGCAGAGGGCGTTGGCTGCCGCTAGGTTTTGATTTAACGCCCTGCGGCGATTCTCCACTTTTCCATTATTGTAAGTTGTTTTGTCATTGCGGTGTAATGCGCTAATTCATTCTTTGCTTTTTTGCCTCGAATTGCCAAAACACATTTCTTAGAAGTCGCTACATTGGAGTAACACTTTGAAATATCAGTTTGTTCGCTGAGCTCAAATGAGTACCAGGAGTAAGCAGCGAGGTCATAGGATCTAAATGTGGTACGTGCTGGATATGTGCCATTTGATGTTGGACTTAGGAAGCTCCAACTTTTGGTAAGTGCTTTGTCAAAAGTTACTAGCGCAGATTTAATCACAAAGAGTTGTTTATTCATCTGAGAAGCAGCGGATTGCACAGTCGAAGTCGAGGCCTTGGTAGTGATTCTGCCGTTGAGCACGCTGTAGTCATGAATACTCACGACAGTCGCATCGTATTGTGTTATCAAATCTGCTGCCTGTGAATGAGCGGGCATCAGTCCTAGCAGAGTGAATGCTAGGACTGATGCTGTTAATGCTCTGGCATTGTTCATTAAGCCCATTTGGCAACAATAGTGATGTCACCCGTTGGGGTAAATGGTGAGGTAATTGGTGAGCCTTTGACATCGCCCGAAGCCCAGGAGAGTGCTAGACCTGAGTTTGTGAGGGTAGGCAAGACGACACCAGTGCTTGGAGCAACGACTTGAGAAGTCCTATCAGGGCTTGCAAGTCCGTTGATTCCACCATTCGGGTCGATGATAACGATGAAAGAAGTCGAACTCGCCGCGATTACACTGAACGCAAATTGAACCTGAGGAGCGGCAAAGTAAGGCGCAACTCCGGCTTGGTCGGCATTTACAGTGCAGGTACCAGCGGCTAGCGCCTGAACCTCGACAAATGGCGTTCCGTTCACGATTGAACAGATTGCGGCACTTGCAGTTGCCACCGTGTATGTGATTGGGAGAGCACTCGAAGCCGAAGCCTGAAGCACTTGATTCACTCCACCCACTCGCATTGCAACAGGTTGGATGTACTGAATAGTTTGGTTAATGCCTGCAATTACCGTCAAGGTAAAGCCTGCAGGAGATGTTCCAGATACATTTATCGCGGTGATTGTATAGGCCGTGTTTGCCTGTGCATTGATCGGTGCACCAGTCAACATGCCGGTTGAAACGTTAAAAGTCGTGCCAGCCGGAGCCGCAGGAGAAATTGAGTAACTCGTTGCCGCACCACCTATGTTGGTGATTGTGTACAGCGGGAGTGTTTCCATCTGATGTACAGAGATGGCTGATGTCGACAGAGTGATCGATGGTCCTTTAAGAGTAACCGTGATGACTCCGCCACCACCTCCGCCTCCAGAGAATGGAGGAGCAGGAACATAGACAGCATCAAGTGCTAGTACCACGATCTCTCCAGATGTAGATGACCCACTTGGATAATCCGAACGAGTGGTGTTGACCGTGACACTGGTCTTTACGCTTGCCGCCAATTTGGTGACAGTGATTTGACCTGTGCTCGAGATAAACACGCTTCCGCCAGCTGCATCTTTTGCACTCCATGTGAAGGCTGAATCGTAGTTAGCAATTTGTACGATGTAACCATCCTTCGTGGGAGAGACAGTTCCAAATAATGGCTTCAAAGCCACTGCAGGAGCTTGTGTAGCGGTTGGGGTTGGGGTTGGTGTAGCTACAGGGGTTGGTGTAGCTACAGGCACGGGAATGAGAGGAGCGGTAGGAGTTGGCGGAACGAATGGACGCGCAATGGTTCCTGTCGTAGCTAGCTTCAAGAGTTTGGCCAAGAATAAAACCGAGGCCTTGCCCTTAACTGTTACAAAGATCGTAGCTGTTTTAGGAATTATGCTCTTGTAGGAAAATGCAAAGGTTCCGGTCTTGTCGGCGATATAAGTGCCGATACTTACCTGTGGCTTCTTGGCTCCTTTAAGGAGTGATAAACCAATGACAGCTTTGACCTTTGCGAACTTAACTCCCGCGGCCAAGGTGTAATTCACCTTAGCAACAGGCTTAGCAACAGGCTTAGAAACAGGCTTAGAAACAGGCTTAGCAACAGGCTTAGCAGTCGTTTTTGGAGCCGGTTTCGAAGTTGGTTTAGCGCTCGGTGTCGCCACGGCGCCCCTGAGAGCGCTCACATTTGGGCAACCGGTCATATCCATACCTGGCATACATGACGTTGCAGGCGTGGGGGCTTGGTTAGGCGTCGCTGCGTAAGCAGATTGCCCAAGGAAGCCAGTTGTTGAAATCAACGCACCGGAAAGAGCGATAACGAGTATCGCCTTTCCGCGTACTTTCTTTGAATTGATATTCATTTTTCTCTGCTCCTTATGGAATCTGTACATAGACGACGTTAGATGGATCAGACAGGATGTCTGAGTTTGGGAAGGTGCCCATGTTCTGCACTCCGATAGTGTCAATAGCCAATACACGGTATTGGTAGTGGACGCCGGAGGTAAGAGGTGGGGTGTCAGCGAATGTCACTGTCGCTCCCGTGCTCAAACCGTAGTCAACAACTGTCTGGTGGATGTTGTCCCATGAAGGAGCATGTTGATTCAATTGCGCAACCGGGAGCCATGCATCATTTACTGAGACTCGACGCTGCAAGATGAATCCAGTTTCGTTGATTGAGTTATCAACGAAGGAGACATTGACGTGCGCAGCCACCGATCCACTGAGTGGAACATAAGAAGTTCCAGCAGTCTGTAGTGCGGTTGGGGACTTCATCGCAACTCCAACTGGGATCTGACGCATGAAGTCGCCCTCTTCGTGACCAAGTAGGTGGCAATGGAACATGTATTCCCAACCATAGTTAACGAGCTGGTTGTATAGGACCATCGTGGTGTTTGCAGGGTCGTAGGTGGACATATTCATGTCTTGTACCGTTGTTGGATTTCCAAGCGCATCAAAGAGCGTCGTCTGTGGATCGCTCGGCCTGATGCTATTTGGAATCTGCCAAGGCACATTTGGAACGATTGGCTTAATTGCGACATAGATAACGGTCAACTGATCCATTTGAACTGTATCGCGCCATCCCAAGTCATAGGCTGGCAACGGTTGGTTAATTCCATCCCATCCAATGATCGCAATCACTTGGACGTTGAACAGGTGGAAGTGGATGAAGTGGGTATCCACACCGTTGTGTGTGAAGCGCCAGATCTGTGTTCCATCTGGCAGAGAACTAACGGGTGCTCCACCATTTGCTACCAATTCATTTGAATTTGTATTGATGATTTCTGTTGGATAATCCACGCTTGACCAAGGAATGGTCGTCTGATTGACAAAGTTCGTTGCTCCTAATTCTGATGACATGGTGGCATTCATTCGACCGTAATCTAAGTCGAAGAGTTCTTGGATACCGGTTTCATGGAATTTGAGCGCAACATCTTGCGAGGTCAGTGTGGCAGTAGCAGATACAGTATCAACGGTTCCATCTGCATAAAGAAGCTCGATGGTCGGTACCGTGAGGTATCCGGATCCGGAATTAGTTACGTTGATAGATGTAACTTGGCCGGTACCCAGCGTGACAGTAGCCGTAGTGTTATCTGACAGGTTTGCCGTGTAGGTGGTACCAACGACATACCCAGCTCCTGGATCGACCACAGTGAATTGCAATGCACCTACGCTCATTACTGCAGTCGCAGTCGCGGCCGTCCCAGTAGTTGGAGCGTCGATTGTGATAACTGGGGTTGATGAGTATCCAAGGCCAGTGCCTGCGGCGATGGCGATAGATGCGACGGAAGTAGGTTTCAATACAGGCGTCGCAACAGCTGTCGAAAGGATGTCGAAGCTGATTAGTGGGGTGTCGGTGAAGTCAGTAACCACATTATTCAATGTGATGCTGGCAATTGATGTTGGTTGTAAAACAGCTTGTAGTTGTGCTCCACCAGTTCCAGAAATTGCGATTACTGGATCTGCAGTGAAACTTCCCAGATTAAGGGGATCGAGGGCTACTCCGGCAATTGGGCCAGGAGTCAGCTGGGCGGTTGCAACAGGCAAGGTGCCACAGTTTATTCCAACAGGGGTGATGGTGACGGTAGGAGCTGAATTGTAATCAGTACCGCTGAAGACGATTCCGATCGACTGGAGCGAAACAGCTGAGCCGGTTACCTTGGCATTTGCCATGCTCAAGGCCTGTGTGGTTGCAGCTGCACCCGTAGTGCGGCCTCCATCCAAAGTCACTGCAAAGTACGCCGTGTTTGGATCGAAAGTCCCGCCTGCAAGAGTACAGACACCAGGGTTACTAACTGTTACTGACTGGACCGTCGTCGCTAAGAAGGCGGTTGCGTAGGCATGAGTTCCAGTGGCACTTCCGCTAATCGTTAGCGTAGGAGCAGAGGTATACAGACCACCAGAACCCGCTACAACATTTATTCCGAGAAGGGGAGTTGGATTCAACACAGCGGTTGCAGCTAAAACATCTTTACTTACTGTTGTTCCGGTGACGGTAACGAGAGGCGTCTTCGTAAAGTTTCCGCCGTTATTAATCGTCACGCTAGCAACGCTTGTAGGTGTAAGCACGGCAGTTGCGACTGCTGGAACGGTAGATGCGCCAGATATCGAGACATTAGGAGTGGTCGTATAGCCACTGCCCCCCGCAACGCTCACGCTAGCAATGCTGTTGGCGCCAGCCATTTCACTCTGGATCACTGCCGCGCGGGGATTTGGACCAGCAGGAGCAGGTAAGATCGAAACGACAGTTGGTGCGGTGGTGTAAGCGGTTGGAACGGGAACGCTGACACTTCCTATGCTATCCGGAGGTGAAATCGTGGCTTGCGCCCTGGCACCGTTTCCATTTCCAGAGAGAGCTCTCGTTCCGTTTATTGGATCGATCTGATCTCCGATAATGATTTGAGGGGTTGTCGTTTCAGTTTTACTCAACTTGGTTGGATCGATGGTGATGGCAGATACTCCGGTAGAAGTAACTGACATTGATACGTCTCCAAGATTTGGATAGGTGTTGTTAGCAGTGGTTGTTCCCAGTGCTGGGTCATATGCAACTTGTGCGACGACTGGTGCATCTTGAGTAGCTTTGTAGTCAACATGAATCGCATCAGTAATTGCCTGAGTGAGTGTTTGGGTTCCTGTTTGGAAGATCGAAGGTACGGCCGTTGCTGGAACTGCCATATCGATTTTGATCTGCATGATGGTGCGGGTGTTAGGTGCATATCCAGGAATTGTGGTTGGTGCTCCACCCGAGACTGTTTGATCCCAATTGCCGGTGAAGTAATCGAAGCGAGGATCAAAACCAGGGAATGGTGCTGGAGCATCGTTATAAAGGATCAGAGTTGAACCTTCTGGAACATTTGTGAGATCAACCAGAACATCAGCACGCTGTGCAGGTCCAAGGATCAACGCATGTTCTTTCACGTTTGTAACTGTGATGCTCTGCAGGCTGAACTCAAATCCAACAGGATTTGCTGGGAACACAGCTGCATCTGGAAGGCGTCCGCCTTCGGATGAGAGTTCTACCAAAGGTGGTCCTGCTGTACGCATATCTGGAACAACCCCACCAGTATGGTTTTGCAGTTGATCCGGGAAGACCAATCCTTGCGTAGCCGGTGTATTTGGGATTGCAGGGACCATCGAAACTTCACCAGAATCGCCACAGGCAGGTGTGGTGTCTGTCGCAGGAGTTGTCCACAAGGGACCAGAACAGTGACTGCTAAATGTGTTCGTTGGATCAGATTTTGTGTAGTACAGGCTCAAGTTCAGCGTACGGTCATCGCTTCCGTTAAGTAGGTGCAGCAGGTACACCTTACGAGCGGCGTGCATGATTGGGTATGAAACACCGTTTACGATCATAGAGTCCATGAACGATTCAGGTACTGCCGAAACATTCGGAACGCCGGGATTCATGGTGTTCTGTGGGACTGGGCAGGTCGGAGTATTTAGTTTTCCGCCAACACAGAGTGGGTTTGGCACAGGTTTGTACATCTCATTATTGACTGCAGGCCAGAACCATGGGCCGTAATCCCAACGTCCAGTTGGAGAAGCCCCGGGCGATGTGCTGTTGACAGGCGTCAAGCCAGGATTTTGATTTGGTTCATATACGTGAGGGAGCCAGAGGCTGCCGAATCCGCCCCAAGCTGCGGTATTCCACGTTGGATCTTGTAGTTGCAATTGAGATGGCGCTGGTACGAAAGACTTATCTTGAATAACTAAGGTCTTTTCTTCGGTAGTCGGAGTATTCGGGGCTGAAGCGGCTCTTACGCCAGCTGCAACGAGAAGTTTTCCTTCTTGCGTGTCGTGAATCAAGTATCCGGCGACCAGACCTGAGTACACATTAAGGCGAGTAATTCCATCTGAGTGATCGTGATAGAACAACAAACGTGCCGAATCTTGGTTGGTGTAATAGAAAGTCATGCGGCCATTGCCTGGGTTAGTTGATGGATAAGTTGCAGCGTTGGAAAGATCCTGACGGAAGTTTGCAGGAATTGTGTTTGTGTCGCCCCCTTGGTACGTGGTGGGCGTTGCCTTTGAGGTATAGCAATGGACATATCCGTAACAAGAGTTAATGACAGAACCAAAAGCGTCGTACCACATATCTGGTACGTAACGCGTGCTAACGCCGGCAGGATATTGCTCGCTGGAGGAAGCTGGTGAGACCCATTGATCCATGGTTCCATCGCTAATCCAAGGTGTTACACCGCCGTGTAAGTGAATGGTTGCGCGAGCCGTTGAGTAATCTCCACCATTTGGGCCTTCACCAGCGCCCATTACCGATGGATCTACCGGAAGAAAGAGATCGCCGCCACATGTAGCAGAACCTGAAAGAGATCCTCCTGCGACAGTACATGGCAGGGTTCCTGCTGGCAGATAATTATCGAAAGTTACACGGACTGGGATTCCCTTGTTAGCAACGATCGTTGGTCCCATGTAACTGAACGGAGCTTGCGCGTTAATTATAGTTTTAGCGGTATCTGTGAAATTTGTTGCAAGGAAACAGACATTTTTGCCCGCACCGTTTGTGATGAAAGCGCCAGAAGTTGGATATTTCCAATTGACTTCACCAGTTGGGCACGTTGGGCCAGAATTAGCGCTATCAACTTGTGCATACAGGTTTACGGTTGTGTAACCCATATCAGCGCTGAACTGCCACTTAGTTCTTACGGCAGCAATTTCATAGGTGTCTGAAGCTGGAATGTAATTAGGATCGCCAGGGAGCTTTACAGCTGCTGCTGCAGTAGGGACCGCGATCGCTAAATCTGGAAGATCCTGAGTGAATTTACGTAGACCCTTTGCAGTTCCGTATCCGGTACCTGGACTAGCAACCCCGATTGAAATAATTCCACCGGTTGCTGGATCAATGACGATAGGACCGCCTTGACCGCCAACGCCGCCGCCGCCGATTACAGATACTTTTGTTGTTCCATCGTGGTACCCACTGCCTTGATTGATGACATCAAACTGCTTTATCTTTCCAGCGTTACCGCTTGGGTCGCCGACAGGGTAGTACTCAGCGATGTACATAGCACCAACACCATCGCCTTGAATCAAGACACTTGTAGGCAATGGACTATTCGCGAAATTACCGGTTGCATATCCCGATATAGGATCTTGTGTTCCAAAATAATCAGGGATAGCTGTAGTTGGTGCGTATGGATCGAGTGGACTCATTGTGAGGTTAGCTGCATGTGGTTTCATAGAAGTAGGTAGTGCTGCAAGATGTGCAACTACTGGCTTACTGCTAACCGGGGGAACAGTAGGGACCGCGTATGCGCCTCCCTGAACACCAAATGCAAATGCGATGATCAATACCACTGCAATTGAACTCTGCAGGCGTACTTTCTGGACATTTTTTTTCATGGCAACTCCAATGGGGACTACAAAGCGGTTAGTCATGTGGAGATTTATAACTCAATGCGAATATGCGAAGTGTTCATTTGCAACACAATTGTGAGAAAGAGTAGTCAGAGTTAATTGACCATCTCTTGACCATCTGTCAGCTCCCTGAGTAATGACTGAAATTTGTCCGGTCATTTTAGAAAGTTTCAGTGAAATCTAAATTGATAGTCTATTTCACGCTGAATTACATGGTTGTATTTATATTTATCTCAATATTTCTTGTACAAATCGGTCATATTGCTTTACTCTTAGTCAAATCACAGACTGTGAGTTGAATGTGAGCGTTCGCATCTTCGTTGTGAACTATCTTACAGAAAGGAGTTACCGTGAGTCCGCGTGACCAACGTTCAGATGATGTGACCAGCGCAAACTCCTTAACTCTCTCTGTCATGAGCCTGCTTGATTGGCTAAATAGCGAACCTCGCCTCGATGATGTCTGCCGGGGAGTAGTGCTTGCTTATCTACACCAGTACGAGCCTTCTAAGGCTCGGATCGTGCAATTTAACAATGATGACTCTCTTATCGTGCTATCTGATTACGGTTATATCTCGGCCGTGGGCCATGCTTCCAAAACTTTAGCCCCAGCACAATGGCGCCAATCAACGAGCGATTTTTCCAAGCTCCTAGGTAGTCAAGATCAGTTCTATTGGAACCGCAATTCAACTGCTGTCGTCGTACCTTTCCGCCCTCGTGGAATCATTTCTGGCGCTCTCTCAATTGGTTTTGATTTACCGCAGCGTAAGCTCGATGAAATTGGCTCGATGGCGTCGCACATTGGTAGCGCAATCTCACTCTTTGTAAATCTAACGGCGAAAAATCACTCTGCCTTATCAGATCAAAGCACTGCGGTATCGCACGAGCAATCAAACTATGAAGCGCTACGTGATTCCTTCTCTGGATCTGCGCCAGTTATCACTAAGAACAGTGCATTGACAGGTCGCCAACTCCAGATTTTGGAAGGAATGATCGAAGGTCAGACTAATTTTGAACTCGCAAGTGCCCTGGGGTATAGCGTTTCAACAGTTCGACAGGAAACCATCAAAATTTACCAGATGCTCAACGTGACAGGTCGTCGCGCTGCAGCGCAGGAAGCCCTACGCCAAAAGATCGTTTAGCACAGGCGCTTAAAAAGTGTTCATTTTTATTGACCATTACTGTGTGGCTATGCCCACAGATTGACCACTTTGCATAGGTGCATTCTCCTATAAATATCCCATGAATACATTGAATGTAAGTTACAGAATCAAACGAATCTCGGCTATATCAGTCGGGATCATCCTGCTTAGCATCTGTGGTCAAAGCATTAGCAGCGCGTATCAGTACCCAGTACTGACTTCGCATCAGAAATTCCGCATCTTTGTACAGAACACAAGTTCTGCCAAAGCTCCGGTTGCTGCTGCGCTTCGCATTTTGCCACCTCAGAGTTCAACAATCTCGGCAAGTGTGCTTGGCACAATTGTTATCTCTCCTGTACTGGTTTCTCCAGAGCCACTTCCTACCGACGTAAATTTAAATCCTTACATCACTTACGGAGATACAACTCCTACTTATTCGCCGAGCTACGTGCTTCCTGCACATGTTGTGTTAGCTCCGATTCCCGTATGCGGAGTTGCGGCATCTGTTGGAACGCTTGACGCGGGTAGTTACACAGTGGACTGTCTTAACGGACCTACTTCTGCTACTCAAGATGAATCAGGAACAGCAGTTAATTACGCCATGGTTTACCACACGCTGGTTTTAGATGTGCTACCTGCTGCTCAATCAATTTCGATAGCCAATAGTGGCGCAACTGCCACTGCCGCCGCTGGAGGTTCGGGAATTGTTGTTTCAAGCACTGGATACGAGGGTTCGAGCGCAATCACTTACGCTCTAAGCCCAGCAGACCCCAATTGCTCCCTTTCAGACTCGACAGTCAATGCAATTGCTGAAGGCACCTGTCATGTGGTCGCAACAATTGCTGCAGGTAACTATGTCACGGCATCATCGACTGCAGCCCCGTTCGTGTTCACTGCACCTGTAGTAGATCCAGTTTCATGGACTTTGACTGCAAATGATGCTGCTTACACTATCGGCGGAACTCCTCCGACGTTAAGTGCTATTGCTTCACCAACAGTTGGACTGTCAGGTAGTGCTACTTGCGCCATATATGCAACAGGCGACGGTTCTTATAGTTCAGCACTTACCTTGAATTCATCGCTC
>CAIUIT010000020.1 GCA_903899375.1 uncultured Actinomycetes bacterium | reverse complement strand
CTCCTGCTTTTTGATGCTGGTGCGAGATAAGAGTATGTGTCCTACAAAGCCTATTACTAGAGCGACAATAACCCCTACGTTGGCTCCTGCCCAAGCCCCACTCTTGCCCCCGATTACGCCCATGAAATAGCCCTGCCACGAGAGCCACGAGGCCAATGAGTTAGTTACAAATCCCCAGCCGACAATCGTTCCAACGATAACGAGCCCGATGGATCGGAAGTTGTAGATTCCGTAACGACCAGTGGTGGAGAAGAGCTCGCTTTCAGCGTAATCAACTTTTCGCATCAATATATCTGCAACGAAGATTGTCGACCAGACTGCGATTGGCACACCAAGGGTGATGAGAAATCCTTGAAAGGGAGTGCTGAAATTCGGGGCGATCCATACAAAATATATGGTTCCAATTAACATGATGGTCGCATCGATTGATGCTGCTACATGGCGCTTCACTGGCAATCCGATTGATACAAGGGTGATTCCAGAAGAGTAAAGATCAAGGATCGCTCCACCAACAAGTCCTAAGATCGCAACGATCGCGAAGGGAAGCAAATACCAGGTAGGCAAGATAGTTGTAAGCGCGCCGATGGGATCGGAAGCGATGGCGTTACTTAACGAAGGCGATGATCCAGCGAGAAGTGCACCATAAATTACCAAGATGACGGGGACAATGGATGAGCCGAAGACGGTCCAAAAAATGACTCCGCCAGTCGAAGTTTTGCGGGGGAGATAACGAGAATAATCTGCAGCTGAATTAACCCAACCCAGACCTATGCCGGTAATTCCCAGAATCATTGCCCCAATGAATCCAGCACGGCTTCCCGAGTGAATTGACTGCACCATATGCCAATTTACTTTGTGAATTGTTAAGGCGATGTAACCAACTGTGAGAAGAATGGTTGCGGTCGTTAACCAGCGTTGAATTCGCATGATCGTGTGGAAGCCCAAGACGCCTCCGAAGACCGTCAAACCAGCGGCAACGATGAATCCCAAGATCCCTGCAACATTGTGATTTATATGGCCGAGCCTGGCGAAGACTGTTTGGGCTGCAAGAGTGGCGAGTGAAACGAGAACAGTCTCCCAACCAACAAAGACCAGATAAGAGAGAAAGCCGGGCAAGATATTTCCTTTAACGCCAAACGCCGCGCGCGAGAGCGTCATTGTTGGGGCGTTGGAGCGTTTGCCTGCGATGGAACTAACACCAACCAAGATAAAAGATCCGACGGTGCCGATGATCGCGGCCCAAGTGGCCTGCCAGAAAGAGATACCAAAGCCGAGAAAGAAAGAGCCATATGAGAGGGCAAGTAGTGAAACGTTGCCGGCTGCCCAAGGCCAGAAGAGTGATCGAGCGGTACCGTGGCGTTCGCTCTCGGAGATGAAGTTGGTGCCATGTGGCTCAATAGAATTTAGAATATTCACTGGTGCATTCTAACGGGGGCGAGAGCGCCAGGTCGCAGCGAGGCCATTACAGAAATTCAAGTGCTGGCTAACTCGTGGCCTTAATCCGCTTTATATCCAAGAATTGCGCAAGAACTCCGCAACCGATTAATGCGGTAGCGGGGAAGAGCAATGCTATTGGCAGCCCAAAAAGACCAGCCAGTGTCGAGACCGCCAATCTACCTACGAAGAAACCAGCTGAAGCGATAATCGCAAGTCTCGATAGGGCACGCGCTGTAGGAATTCCAGGAATGCCGCCAGCGATTGAAACGTACGAAGGTGGCATTGGGGATACCCCAAAACCCATAATTGCATAAGAAATGCACATGACTACGAGCGCGGTATATGGATGGTGCCCACGTTCAACATTGGCGATTAGAAGTCCGATGAGATAGCCAAATCCACCGAGGAACCCGCCCACACGTATAACAAATGGGATTCCATATTTATCTATCCATCGTCCAACCGAGAATCTTCCGATTATTTGCGCTAAGACAAAGCAGGTGTATCCCAAAGTATTAACACCAATGGGAAGGTGCAAATCCTCTTTAAGATAGATCGAAGACCAATCTCCTACAGATGTTTCAGCGATGGTTGCGAGAAATGAACCAATCGCCACCATCCAAATGAAGTTTTTTATCTCTGCCGGGATAGGCAAATCATGAGGAACTCTGGAGTTGATCGCCACATCATTCTTATCCGCAGAGTGGGGAAGTAATGAGCGCGACACCATCAAGCACCCAAAGAGCGCTATTAAAGAATTACCGAGCAGATGCCATTCGACTGGAACATATTTAGCGATGGCCCCAGCTACAAATGAGGCGCTAAATGCCCCAATAGACCAGGCCCCATGGAAAGAAGGCATGAGGGAACGCCCCACGTTTTCCTGGATCATTGAACCTTGGGCGTTGCAGCCAATGTTCATGAGTGAATAACTGGCTCCCGCGATGAAGGCAACGAGTGGAATCTCCCAGATCTGATTGACAAAGCCATAGGCAATTTGCGAACCAGCGATTCCGAACATAATGAGCTGCGCGGTACGACGTGTGCCAATTCTGCGACTCAAGGGCGAGCCGAAGAAATTTCCTAAAATGGAGCCGAGGTTACCCACCATGATGCAATAACCAAATATGGCAACCGAGGTATGGGTATGACCCTTAATTTCTGCAAAACGGGCAGAGGTGGCAGCGACTGCAACTCCCATAAAGAAGAATGTTGCGCGTAACCCCCATTTAGCACGTTGAACCCGCTCCGCTGTTGGTGCCGTCACAACCGTAACTTAGTCCAATGGCTGGTCATTCCAAGGTTATGCGCTAATTTTCTCGCATGGCCGAATTGATTTATTACTGCGGAACGATGGATAGCGGTAAATCCACACTTGCGTTGCAAACAGCCCATAACCGTAAGAGTCGAGGTCTTGAGGGGTTGATTCTCACAAATAAAGATCGCGGTGGCACCGGCGTAATCACCAGTCGATTGGGTTTACAAGCAACTGCTTTCGAAGTGAGCCCCGAGTTCGATATCTTTGAATACATTGAAAGTGAGAAAGCGAACGGCCGTAAGATTGAATATGTCATCTGCGATGAGACTCAATTCTTCGAACGCTCTCACATTGAACAGTTATCCAGAGTTGTTGATGAGATGGGTATTGATGTCTTTGCCTTCGGAATCTTGACGGATTTTCGCACCAAGTTATTCCCAGGATCTGAACGATTGATTGAATTAGCTGACCGCGTTCTACCTTTGCAGGTTGAAGCTCTGTGCTGGTGTGGTGCTCGCGCTACCCATAATGCTCGTGTAGCAAATGGAGTAATGGTTACCGAGGGTGATCAAATTCTTCCTGGAGATGTAGGTACACCTCAAAAAATTGGTTACGAAGTGCTGTGTCGTAAGCATCATATGCGGAAGGTCAACTCAGCGCGCGCTTAATTGCATGGACTAGAAAAGTTCGCAAAAAATAACCTGTGACAACCCCCTTGGAGAGCCACAGGTTATTTCAGTTACTACATGGGATTTCCTTAGAGCGCTCCTGCACCAGTGGTGAAGTAGTTAGGGAATCGAACTGCCTTTGCGATGTCTCTTTGTGCCGCAACGACATACTTATCTGTATATGTCGCGTACAAATTGATGCTCTTCATATCTTTGGCTGTCCAGTCTATCTTCTGTTTCGGAGAAGACGGTGAATGAGGCGTTAAGAAGTGCAAACGCCCTTGATTTTGTTAATAAATTACCGGAAGGTGTCAACACTTTAGTCGGAGAGCGTGGAGCAAGAATTTCTGGCGGGCAAAAGCAACGCTTGGCTATTGCACGTGGCTTGATCCGTGATCCTCGAATTCTGATACTCGATGAAGCGACCTCTGCTTTGGATTCGCAATCCGAAAGAGCAATTCAGGAAGCTCTGGAATCTTTGATGCACGACCGAACGACCTTCGTTGTGGCTCATCGACTTTCGACCGTGCAGAAGGCAGATTTAATAATGGTCTTGGATAAAGGTGAATTGGTTGAGAGCGGTCGCCATTCGGATTTGGTCCACGCTGGTGGGCTGTATCAACAACTTTATGAGGCTCAAGCCTTTGTAAATGACGTGGCAGGGAAGTAGTCACTCTTGGATGAGGCCATTTTCACCCGATTATTTGCCTCCATCAAAATGGGGTAATCTACGCGGGCTGCCTCAAAAGATAGCCCTGGCGGGTTGCCCGAGCGGCCAATGGGAGGGGACTGTAAATCCCCCGGCTCTGCCTTCGAAGGTTCAAATCCTTCACCCGCCACCATAGTTAGATATTCTCATCCTTGACCTGACCTGTCTTATTAGGGTTATTACCAATCCTTGACAGGCCTATAACCCTTGCCGTATCGTCTGCAGACATGTCAGACATTCAACTTAGATTAGGTGGTTGCTAATGTCTAGACCCTCCGTTCCAACGATGATCCGTCGCCAGATTGAAAAAGATATCCGAGATGGCGTATTAAAACCGGGTCAACCAATTCCAACTGAAGCTGAGCTCGGTGCTCAGTTAGGCGTAGGAAGAAGTTCAGTGCGAGAGGCGCTCAAGGTCTTAGAGCGTAAAGGTTTGATCGATGTGCAGCCAGGCCGTGGTCGCGTCGTCTCTGAATTAAGCAGTGGGTGGATTGAATCTCCTATAACAAGTTTTCGCTCTGTAAGTGAACTACTGGCTGCCTCAGGATATGTAACAACCTGCCAAGTACTCAATACAAGCGTTGGAATTGTTACACCAGAAGAAATGCAAGTTCTGGGTATCGAAGAGGGCTCGTCGGTTATTCGCCTCGAGCGAACTCACTTACTCGATGGTGCGCCAATTGTCTTTATGCAGGAAACCGTTCCTGTCGCGCTCATTGGAAGCGAAAATTTAAGTGAAGATTGGTCAAAGTCTTTAGTAGCAGTCATGGCTAAGCGAGGTCACAAGCCAGTTGCTTCCCGTGCAGGGATGAAAGCTGTGCATTTGCCTAAAGAGTTAGCGAACAAACTATCAGCAGCTAAAGGGTTAGATAAAGAATCCTGGCTAGAGATTACAGAAACAAACCTTGATTCATTCGGTCAGATTTGTTTATTTTCAAAAGTTTATCTAAAGGGCGATCTCTTCACATTTACATTTATTCGAACCGACGATAATTAGAGTATGACAATGATCGTATGACAGTTACCGTTCCTGAAGTCGCAACAATGGGCGACAACTGCATCGATCTTTATCTACCGCCGTATAGCGTCAGCGCCGTTGGTGGACAGGCTTTAAATGTTGCAGTAATTCTTTCGCGCCTGGGTTGGGTGAGCGAATATTTAGGTGCTGTTGGTGATGATCCACACGGCAGACGCATTACACAGACCCTCGACTCTGAGCGAGTAATAACCAGCCGAGTGCAAGTGAAGTCAACGGCTACGGCAACTACCGATGTCCAAGTTTTGCCACATGGTGATCGACTTCTCCTTAATGAAGTGCAAGGCGCATGCGAAGAGTTTGAACCTACCGCCGAAGATTTCGCACACCTTGTTGGAGTCAGGCATGTCCACGCAGCCAATCTCCCTAACTACCGGACTATTGCCCGCAAACTGGCGCAAATTGGTGTGCCGATGTCATACGACTTCTCAACTACAGGTGAACTTGAGGATTTAGAAGGCATTGCAATCGGTTTCTACTCCTCTAATTTAAAACCTGGTTCTGAGGAGTTAAATGCTTTCGCTGCCAAAGCAATTAATGCCGGCCTAAAAACAGTAGTAATTACATGTGGTGAATTTGGAAGTGTTGTATTTGAAAATGGCGAACGCACTATCTCCCAGGCAACGGCGGTAGAAGTTGTTGATACTTGCGGCGCTGGAGATACATATGCCGCAGCATTTATAAGCGAAAGATTAAAAGGTAGCTCCATGGCAGATGCGATGGCAAAGGCAACGACTATGGCATCGCAGGCCTGCTTGCATTTAGGTGCCTGGGTTCAAGCATTTGAAGATTTTTCGGCACGTGTTCTTTGAAATGAAAAACCAACGAGAGGAAATATGATGAAGGTTCTAGTAACAGGTGCAACAGGAAGAGTTGGACAGCTCTTAGTTCCGATGTTGCTCGAACAGGGTCATCAGGTCCGAACAATTCAACGTGGAAATACCAGCAGCACAGCAGACTGGGCAGATAAAGTTGAAGCAGTTACCGGAACTATTTCAGATCGTTCAACAGTTGATAAAGCGATGCAAGGAATCGATGTTGTATGCCACCTTGCAGCGCTAATGCCACCATTTACCGATGATGAGCTGTTGAGTGCAAACTTAATTGGCACGTACAATATTTTGGAATCAATTCGGGATACCAAGCCAAGTGCTCGCTTAGTACATGTCAGTACTGATGCGATTTACGGAACGGGCTTTAGTCAGCGCACGTACCCAACTACCATCGCCGAAACAACGCTTCCCGAGCCAACTAATTTCTATGGCATTACAAAGGTCTTATGTGAAGATTTAGTGGCACACGGCGCACGCCAATTTGAAATTGACTATGTCATGCTGCGTTTTTCTTGGGTCTTTTCATCCCATGAAATCTTGGACCTCTTCTCAATGCCGATGTGGCTCGATGCAATGGCACCAGCTCAGAAAGCTGAGTTAACCGGCTCAGACGCTATCCCGGTCCTTCTTGAAGAGGATGGCTCCCCGTTTTATGAGCATGTGGTTGATTCCCGAGATGCTGCCAAAGCATGTCTCTTAGCAATTAACTCCAAAGTCACCGGTGAAATCTTCAACGTATGTGGACCGCGTTCATTCACTTATGTAGAGATGTCAAAGGTAGTTGCTGAAAAGCTTGGTCGCACCACTGTCAATGTGCCTTTGCCGAGTTTCCATTCATATACTTTTGACCTTACAAAGTCGCGCAACTTACTTAAGTACGAACCAGATCACTCGATTGAATCTGTTGTCGCAGAAGCGTTGGCCGCACGATGAAAAGAGCTTTAATCACCGGTGTTAACCAACTTGAAATGGGAGAGGGAAAACACCCTGTCCCTCTAGAAAATGAAGTAGTCGTTCAAGTTGAAGCTTGCGGAATCTGCGCAACAGATCGACATATTTTTGCGGGTGTTTATCCGATGGATTTCCCAATTACTTTGGGCCATGAATATGCCGGAACCGTTGTAGAAATCGGTTCTGCAGTTAAGACTATTAAAGTTGGGGATCGCGTAGCAGTAGATCCAAATGTTGTCTGCGGCGTATGCGATTTCTGTCGGCGAGGAAACGTTCATCTGTGTGCAGGACTGACGCCACTGGGAATCACGCGTTCCGGTGGATACGCGGAGTTCTCTGCAGTACCCGAACAAAATGCATATGTAATGCCTGACTCGATGTCATTTGAAGCCGGAGGAATGCTAGAGCCATTGTCATGTGCAATTCGTGGTGCGCAATTGGCTGAGGTTAAACTTGGTGATACAACAATTGTTATGGGTGGCGGCCCTATGGGTGTGTGCCTTGTCCAGCTTTTAAGAATTAGTGGTTCCTCAAAGATTATCGTGGTCGAACCAAATCCAGTTCGACAAAAACTAGCGCTTCAACTTGGTGCAGATATCGCAATTGCCCCTAGTGAAGATATTCAAGAAATAATCTGGAGCCACACCAAAGGCCTTGGAGCCGATATTGTCTTTGAAGCAAGTGGAAACAGCGGTGTTGCACTGACCGCTCTTTCGCTTGTAAAGCGCGGCGGAACGGTCATGTGGTTTGGGTGCTGCTCAAAGTTCGACAGCATTCCAATAAGCCCGTTCTGGGTAAATGATGCCGAAATAACTATCAAGGGCTCATTTAATAACCCATTTACGCACTCAATTGCACTTGATTTGGTATCGACTGGACGCGTCAACGTGGACGCACTTGTAACTGATCGCATTCCATTGGATCGCTTATTAGATGCAATGGACCACGGTAATTTCAAGGATGCCATGAAAGTAATGATCATGCCAAGAATGCAAGGTAATACTCAAACTAAAGGGGCGGACAATGTTTAATTTTGATGAAAAACGTTATATCAATATCCAGACCGGCGCCGTTTCAATGGCAGCTGACATTGATAAGACCATCTCAAATCTCATTTCGAGCGGTTCAAAGAATCTCTTTTTCTTAGGAACTGGTGGTGCTGGTATTTTGATGCTGCCTGCTGCAGGGTTGCTTAAATCAAAATCCAAGTTCCCAACTTTTCAATGTGATCCCGCAGAGTTGGTACTTGATGGAAATGTTGCATTAGGTGCTGGATCAATCGTGATTATGCCGTCGCTATCAGGCAAGACCAAGGAGAGTATCGCTGCCCTTGAATACTGCCAAGCACGTGGCGCAAAAGTTATAACATTCACCGGATATGCAGATCGTCCACTAGCTCAGAAGGCTGATTATTCATTCGTGAATTTCGGCGCGGATGACACTTCTTCAGAATCTTTCTATTTGCAGTCGCTTCTAGTTGCGCTTTCTGTAATGAAATCTCAAGGTGAGTTTGCAGAGTACGACAGTGTTGTTGCAGATATTTTGAAGCTTCCAACCGTATTGGTGCAAGTGAAATCTGATTTTGAAGCACAGGCTGAAAAACTTGCTCAAGTAATTGCTGATCACAAATACCACATCGTTTCTGGTGCCGGTTCTACATGGGCAGAGGCTTTCTATTATGGAATGTGCATTCTCGAAGAGATGCAGTGGATTCGTACTCGTCCAATTCATGGCTCAGATTTCTTCCACGGAACTTTAGAGCTCGTTGAAAAAGATGTCAGCGTTATTCTCTTTAAAGGCGAAGATGCCTTGCGCCCAGTAATGGATCGCGTTGAAAACTTTGCTAGCAAGATATCTTCAGTAGTAAGTGTGATTGATACGAAGCAGTTCAAACTCGAGGGAATTTCAGATTTAACTCGAACTTTGATCTCGCAAGCTTTGCTATCTGCAGTTCTTGAGCGTGTAAGTGCGCACTTAGAGCACAAACGTAATCACCCGTTGACTACACGCCGCTATTACAACCAGATGGAGTACTAAAAGAGCAGCAAGAAAAGAGGGGCTCGCCTAACGAATTAAGTCAGGTGAGCCAGTTTCAACTGCAGCACGCGGAACACCATTGAGCCAAGAGTGAGCACCAAGTTTTGATTCCTCAACTCCCTTAGCAATTGCAAGTGCTTTACGTGCCTCACGATGCAAGAAGTCAATGTCTACGCCAGTAGTTGTGTGTTTAAAGCCATTTTCAACAGCCCAGCGAGCCTCTTCTCCAGTTTCGCCATGCATTCCTGGCATTACTCCATTTCGCAAAGCAGTATCTCTAATCTTAAAGAGAATATTTGGATCTGTTTCTGACTTTGATTTATGACCCAGCGATAAATAGAGATCTCCAGGTCCGATATAGACAGCATCAAGTCCTGGTACTGCACAGATTTCTTCAATGTTTTCAACTGCAGCTTTAGATTCAATCTGCACCATGCAGATAACTTCACGATCTGCTTGGCGTAAAGTTGTTGCAATTCCTGGAGCAGGGCGAAAGGCACCGACGCTTCGACCACCTGTTGGTGCGTATCGACAAGCTGCAACTGCTTTAGCGGCTTCTTGTGCGGAATTAACCAGTGGAACCATAACTCCGAATGCGCCGGCATCTAATGCACGACCAATAAGCCAAGTTTCATTTGCAGGAACACGAACAATCGGTGCCGCACCTGCAAGTGCAACTGCCTGAATTAATGCAGGAAGATCATGTAAACCAAACCAGCCATGTTGCGCATCGATACAGACCCAGTCGTAACCAGCCAACGCAGTCGCTTCAGCAAGTATTGGATCTGGGGATAAGACCCACGCACCAATTGCTGTTTTTTCACTCTGCCAAACGTTGCGAAGTTGATTGGTTATTTCATTTGATGAAGCGGTCATTCGGGTGCTCCTGGGTAATCAGTTGGTCGTAGATGTGGAATAGCGCCTAGTAATTCCTGTGTGTATGTATCACGTGGATTTTCGAAGATCTCCTTCGTCGTTCCAGTTTCAACCACTTGGCCATTCTTCATCACGACAACTTGCGACGCAATCGAACGCACCACACCCAGGTCATGAGTGACAAAAACCAATGTCATTCCGAGGTCATTACGCAGCTCTTCAAGTAGCTCTAAAATACTTGCTTGAACTGCCACATCTAGGGCCGAAACAACCTCATCACAGAGAAGAAGTGATGGTTCTGCGGCAAGTGCACGGGCGATTGCAACACGTTGTTTTTCTCCGCCGGAGAGTTCACTGGCATACCGAGCACCCATCGCTGGGCGCAAGTGCACCAGTTCTAGCAGTTCTAATACCCGCTGATGTCGTGCTTCCTTTGGAACTCGTGAATAAAGCGCCAATGGGCGTTCAATAATTTCTCCCACAGTCATTTTTGGGTTCAGCGATGAGTCTGGATTTTGGGGAACGATTTGGACAAGTCGGCGAATATCACCATGACGTTGTCGTGCACGTCCTGCAAGAACTTCACCTTTAAACTCCATGACGCCAAGGCGAGGCTCGTGGAGTCCTGCGATACAACGTAGCGTCGTTGATTTTCCAGATCCACTTTCACCAACTATTGCTAAACAGGATCCAGCCTCGACATCGAATGAGACATCATTTACTGCATCAACTATTTTCTTACCTTTTAATAATTTCGACCGACTGTAATTTGCATGGAGATTATTAATAGTTAGAACATTTTCCTTCTGCCCACCAGCGTCGAGGTGATCATTCTTTCTCTCGACTGGTTCAAGCGTGGTTTTCTGCTTAAGCGCATTTTCAAAATTTATACAACGGAGCATGTGTGACTCTTTTGGCCAAACTGGAGCAGGCATCGACACATCGCATTCGGGACTGTGATGAGAACAGCGTGGAGCAAAGGGGCAACCAGTTGGCCAATCCCATGGCTCAACGGCGTCGCCAGCGATAGCTCGAGGCTTAAAAGCCTTTGTCAATGCGCGAGGAACTGCCTCGAGCAATCCACGTGTGTACGGGTGCATAGGGTTCATGAAAACTTCATCGACAGGCCCTTGTTCAACTATTCGACCACCGTACATAACTGCAACATCATCAGCTAATGATCGGACGACACCTAGATCGTGGCTTACATAAACCAGTGAAGTCCCATTCACTCGCACTAGATCTCTAATTACCTCAATTAAACGTGCCTGCGTAGTTACATCTAAGCCTGTTGTTGGTTCGTCCATGATGATGACTGATGGGCGACAGACAAGGGCCAATGCAATTGCTACGCGCTGTTGCTGACCGCCACTTAATTCAAAGGGATATCTGCGCTGAAATTCTGCGTCTGTGGGCAGTTGAGTCTCACGTAATACCTGTTCGATGCGGGCATCTATATTTTCGACATTGTTGGTATGAACACTGAGCATTTCGCGGAGTGCGACTCCTATGCGAATACCAGGATGTAATCCCGTTGAAGGATCCTGCGGAACATAAGAAATATCTCGCCCGCGTCGTGCACGCAGATCAGCAGGGGAGAGCGAAAGAATATTTTCACCATTGAGAGAAACCGAACCGGCTGAGATACGAGTTCCTTCACGGCTAAAACCAAGTAAGCCCATAGCAACAGTTGTCTTACCTGAACCAGATTCTCCAACAATGCCTAAAGTTCGACCTTTTGGAATAACTAAATCAACGCCTTCAATAATTGTGAAGGTGCCGTCATTTCCCTGCACCTGAAGTTGATTGGCAACTAGGAGATTTGAATTTCCAGTTGCACTGTGTTGCGTAACTGGCATTAGCTAATGTCCCGTCGGTATGAAGATTTATTTCCCTTAAATCCATCAAGTGCCAAGTTCACGCCAATCATTAACAGTGCGAGTGCGACGATTGGGCCCATTACTGCCAGTGGTTGCACAGTTAATGCAACACGATTTTCAGAGATGATCAATCCCCAATCTGAAGCGGGGGGTTGAATTCCAAGACCTAGGAAACTAAGGCTAGCTACCAACAAAATTGAGGCGGGAATACGCACACCGGCATCAACTAAGAATGCGGGTAGAACTGATGGAAAAATCTCTTTAAACATTATGTAGCGGCGGGGTTCTCCGCGGGCCTCGGCGACTTCAACATATGCAGCATCTCTAACTTCTCTACCTGATGCGCGAACAATTCTTAAAATGCGTGGAACATTGACACTAGCAAGTGCTACAACCAGTACCCAGAAGCTAGTGCCAAGTCCAGCAACCAAGAGAAGCATTAAGACAAGTGCTGGGAAGCCGATTAGCACTTCGCTTGTCCATGCTAGTGCTGCATCCACCCAACCCCTTGAATATGCAGCGAGAAGACCAAGTGTTAAACCTAAAGATGCTCCAACCAAGTAACCGATAATTGCAACAACAAGTGAGTATCTTCCGCCAGCTAAAAAGCGGCTAAATGAATCGCGACCATATGAATCAAAACCAAACAGCGCACCTGGCTGTGACACACCAAAAGGCAGTCCAAGTAAATCATCTGGGTTTTGAGGCGTAACCAGCGGGCCGATCAATGCAATCAAAAGAACTGACAGTGTCATGGAAAGACCAATCCAACCTGTCACAGAGAAATATGATCTAAAGCGCTGCTTCTTACGGGTTGAACTCATGAAGTAGCCTTTGCGCGCATCTTGGGATTAGTGAGAAGTGCAATTAGATCAACAGCAAAATTCGCAACAATGTAAGTACATCCGAGGACAACGGCATAGGCCTGCACGACTGGATAGTCGCGACCAGATGCGGCGCTTACAAAGCCAGTTCCAATTCCGGGATATCCAAATAGATATTCAACAACAACAACACCGCCCACAAAGAGACCAGTTGCGATAGCAAAAACCTGCATAACTGGTGCGATGGCATTTGGAATCACATAACGCATAATTATTCTGCGCTCTGGAATGCCTCGTAGTCGAGCTGTGACAACGTAATTTGTTTTAAGAACTTCAATTACTCCAACGCGAACAAGTCGCACCGTGGAACCCATCATTACCAAGACCAGAGTTAACACTGGAAGGACGAGGTTTTTTGGAGTTACATCAAGTGAAATTGCGGGGAGTATTGGCCAGTAGAAGGCAAAAGCAATGATAATCAAGGCACCTAGGACGAACTCTGGAAGGCCAAGAAAGAACAATCCGAAGAACTGAACTCCGCTATCAGCGATAGAGCCCCGGTGCATGGCAGAGTAAACGCCTAGAGATAGTGAAACGATAATAAGCAAAATCATTGAAACGCTTGCAAGAATTGCAGTGTTCTTAAGTGAACCGCCTATGAGTTCCGATACAGCCGTTCCTTGCACTGCATCGGAATACCCATAAGCACCCGTCCCATAGGTTAAAGAATGTCCAAAATCAAGTTGTAGAGCATGTGTAATCCAATTTGTGTACATCTCCCAAATTGGCTTATTTAATCCAAGAGCTTTTTGAATAGAAGCTACCTTCTCCGGTGTCGCCGACTTTCCTAGTACTGCAGTTGCAGGATCTCCTGGAAGGAAATTAACTCCTACAAAAACTAGGGTCGTCAGCGCGAAGAGCGATGCGATTGCAAGTGCACTCCGACGAAGAAGGTAGCGTCCCATTCTTAATTAACTGTGTGTTTCCGTTACAGCGGCTTAATAAAGAATGTTTCCAAGTGGAAACCATTCAAACCGCGGACGGAACTATTTTCCTGACCAGCAATACGTGATGTATAGATATCAGGGCTAGCTTGGAATCCCCAAACGATGTAAGGACCTTCGTTATGGAAGATAGTTAGCATCTCTTTTGTGATTTCATCGCGTAGCTTTGGATCTCCAGTACCCACAGCTTGCTTGTAAAGCTTCTGTGTCTTCTCTGGTCCCCAATTTTGGACTTTGAAATACTCAGAGTCTGGGTTAAATGCTTCTTGCCACATTGTGAGAATTGAACGGTAGTTCCAATAATCTTGTGAGAATGGCTTAACTCCATAAACCTTTGAGTCGAATTGATCAGCAGGGGAAGTCTTCAACGTAACGTTGATTCCAGCCTTCTTAGCTTGCTGTGCCCAAACAGTTGCAGATGATTGCTGTGCTGGCCACTCATCTGCGGTCCAGAGTTCAATCTTCACATTTGAATTTCCTGCGGCTTTCCAAAGTGCCTTAGCTTTCTCTGGATCGTATGAAGTCTGCTTGATATCAGTTGGATAGCCAGAATCAAGGATTCCGAACATATCGTTTCCGATATAGCCCTGTCCAGCGTAAGAAACGCGGTTCATTGATTCACGGTCGGTTGCAAGCTTCATTGCTTGGCGTGCGCGAACATCAGCGAATGGCTTAACTGCAGCATTCATATACAAAGGCAAGTAAGTACGTGTCTTGTTTACGAAAGTTATTACCTTAGGATCCTTCGCAACTGAAGCCGCTCCAACTGCATCAACTGGATAAATTGTGTCAAGAATTCCAGTTCTAACACCGTTGATACGCGCTGTTGCATCCATAACGTTAACGATAGTTACCATATCTAGATAAGGCATTCCGCTAACCCAGAAGTTGTTATTGCGCTCAAGGATGATGCGGTTCTTATCGCCGCTAACAAGCTTGAATGCACCTGTACCGATTGGTGGATCAAAAGTCATAGCGCCATCTTTAACGATTGACATTCCCTTTGTAGCAAGCTGATCAGGAAGTACTGAGAATGGGAACTTCATTGGTACCTCGAGTGTGAGGTTATCAATCTTGCGAATATTTGCTGCATCAACCATTGCAAGTGTTGAAGCACCAAGTGCATTTGTAGCTGGATCAACAATGCGCTTAAGCGAGTACACAACGTCATCTGCAGTGAATGCAGATCCATCGTGCCATGTAACGCCTGAACGCAATTCAATTGTCCAAAGAGTTGCATCAGAATTTGCTGTTGCACTAGTAGCAAGTGCTGGCTTTAGGGCACCAGTCTTGTCATTCCAGAAGAGCAAGTTGAAGACGTTAAAGTTTCTAATAACGTTTTGGTCTCCAGCTGGTGAAACATGCGGGTCATTAGATGCACCGACACCAAAGCCAATACCGATAGTCATGTTGCCACCGCGGCGAGGCTTGATTGTTGCTAAGTAGCCTTCAGGGGAAACTGTGGCTGCTGAAGCTGAATCAAAAAATGATCCGGTTGCGCCAACGATGCCAAGGGCCCCTGCGGTCTTTAGAATCTGGCGTCGAGATAGTGAGCCTTCTTTAATATTTTCGATGAAATTTCCCTGCTGGGAATCCATATCCGTAGTCCCCTTCACAGTTACTCCCTTTCGTGGGTTTCTTAATGTCTCGCGCTATTGTCTGACATGTATGGCGAGAGTACGTCAGGTAGTAAAAGCCGTCAATAGTGGAGGCCATCATTTTGCGAGTATTTATCAAAGGGTTATAAAGCCACCCCTTTAGCCGGGGTTTCAGGCGATTACTAATAAATAGGTGCATTCCACTAACCTTTGCAGCGCCGTAAGAGATTTTGACCCTGGCGGGTTGCCCGAGCGGCCAATGGGAGGGGACTGTAAATCCCCCGGCTCTGCCTTCGAAGGTTCAAATCCTTCACCCGCCACCATCCAAAAATGCGCTCACAGCTAACCCCACTAGAATTCGAGCCTATTTACTCGCGCATTCTGAGAATTAATTAAGGGACCCATGAAGGCACTTGGCCGCTTCGCATTTCGCAAAAAGTATTTCGTAATTGGATTTTGGTTAATCGCCCTCTTCGGGATTACCGCAATCGCGCAATCGGTAGGTTCAAGTTTTAGTGACTCTTTTTCGCTTCCAGGCACCGATTCAACCAAAGCCCTGAGTCTGCTCGGCAAGGCATTTCCGCGACAATCCGGAGACACCGAGACCATCGTCTTCCATGTTAAAACCGGGACGGTCAATGACCCAGCGGTCAAGAGCGCGATGGAATCTGCCTTTTCGAAAGTTGCGGCAATCCATTCAGTTGGAGTTGTTAAGTCGCCTTATGACCCTATGAATGCGTTACAAATTAGCAAAGATCAGCAAACGGCCTATGCACCGGTCGTATTTTCCGTAAGTGCTCGCCTCATAAAGAATTCTGATGTGCAATCTCTGGTGGATATTGGAAAAGCCGCCTCCACAAGT
>CAIUIT010000019.1 GCA_903899375.1 uncultured Actinomycetes bacterium | reverse complement strand
GTTATTGGTTAACGAGATCATCCCGGCTTCCTCGGCTCGCTTCCTCTGCCCCAACATCTAAAGTCGAGACCGTTCACCCCCAGGGGTTAGGTTGCGCCCTAAGTGTAGGTCAGCGACTCCAATTTTCGGAAATTGCGCACCCACAAAGCCGAGGCTTCGCGCCTATATTTCACTTAACTCTGATTCTTGCCTGAAGTCCTTCGCGAAAGCGCACGCGTCATCTCGCGATTAGCTTCCTTCTCCTTCAAGTCGTTCCTCTTGTCATATGCCTTCTTGCCCTTGCCAAGAGCCAATTCGACCTTCGCCTTACCATCCTTAAAATAGAGTGAAAGTGGCACCAAGGTAAGTCCGCCTTGCTTGATGATCCCAGCGATCTTGTCGATCTCCTTCTTGTGCATCAGCAGTTTTCTATCGCGCCGCGGAGTGTGGTTATTCCACGTTCCCTCGGTGTACTCAGGAATATGAACATTGCTCAACCAGAGCTCTCCATGATTCATCATGGCAAATCCATCGATTATGGATGCCCGGCCAGCTCTTAGTGACTTGACCTCAGTTCCAGTAAGCATGATTCCGCATTCCCAGACATCCTCGATGAAATAGTCATGGCGAGCACTCTTGTTCTGCGCAATCAGCTTGCGGCCTAGCTCTTTAACCATTTCATCACCTGCCTTCTTGGAAACTCGGAGTTGATTCTGCAGGCGCAATCGTACCGTGCGAAGTGAAGGTAATTTTTAAAAGGATTTGCAACTTCTACTTCTTTGTCGTGGCACTCTTTCCAGAATCCAGCGCAACTAGCCCCGCCAGGATTGAGACTGCCTGTGAAATTTCATGGTTCTCATTCACCTTAAGGTCAGGGGTGATTCCAACCTGATCAATGGCACGCCCTGAGGGTAGGTGGTATTGGCCAACGGTAATCTCTAATTGGGAGCCATCGCTCAAAGTGCTGATCTCTTGAACGGTACCTTTGCCATAACTTTGCTCACCGATAATGACGGCGCGATTTCGATCCTGTAGAGCTCCTGCAATGATCTCCGCCGAACTCGCCGTGGCTCCATTGATTAACACGACCATCGGTGCAGTATCTGGGAGTGAATTAAATGAACTCATAATTTGGGGCACTCCCCCTTTGCGATCATAAGAAACTATGAGTCCGGGGCTTAAGAACTCCGACGCCAGGCTTACTGCCACGTTAAGCACCCCTCCTGGATTATCGCGCAAATCCAAAATCACCCCGCGAGTATGTGGGTACTTGGCAAGCGCTGTAGCGACATCATCCGCTGCATGAAGTGAGATAGCCGAAACTTGGATATATATTGTTTTTGGGGCAATTTCTGATGCGAGAACATCCCCGGTTAGAACGGCTTCCCGCTTCAGAATTACATCAGTCGCAATCCCATTGCGACGTATACTCAACGCCACCCGAGTACTTGGATTTCCTCGAAGTGCAGCTATCGCAACTGCAACCGTTGCATCAGAAACATTGGCTCCATCAACTGTCAGCAATTGATCAGAAACTTTAACACCAGCTCGCGACGCGGGAGAGTTTGACTGAACGCTGGAAATTTCTAATTGGTTGAGCGGAGTCCTACGTAACCAAATTCCTATTCCTGAATATCTCCCTTGCAATGTTTCATCAAATGCCGTCGTTGTAGCGGGAGGAAAATAATTGGACCATCTATCTTTGGTCGCCTTGAGCACTGCTTCAATAGCTGCCCGTTGCAAAAGAACTTCTGTTGGAGAATGGGGATCCCCGCTCGATACTCGGGCGATCGCCTGATCCACAAGGGAAAGAGGGTGTTGGTTTTCACTGATGAGATACCCCGAGGTATATGAGCCTCCAACAAATAAAGCGAGAACGAAGGTGCCAAAAATAATACGAGCGCGCTTTACTTTGAAAGAAATTTTCTTTCCAGCCGAAGTGATGCTTGGCCCTGCATTATCGCTTGAGCTGTTATCACCCGATCCATCCGCGCCAGTCGACATCATTCCAGAGCCATCTTCGCCACTAGTGGAGTTATGAGCCATGTGCGCAATTAAGGGAGCGTCAGACTTTAAGGTACTTACGCAGTGTAAGCACAGATGCAACCGCAGAGACGAATAGCCCAACCCCAAGTAGCACTGAAGATGTGATCCACACATCAGTCCACCTAAAGAATCGTGTAAAAGAGAGGAGCGGTGCCACCTTGGCATCGACAAGAGTCTTGATTCCCGCCAGTAATCCCGTGGAAACCGCCCAACCTAAGAGAGCCGATATCAACCCCTCGAGCAAGAATGGAAGTTGAATTGAGAACGAGGATGCTCCAACAAGGCGCATAACGCCCGTTTCGCGTCGTCTACTAAATGCGGCAAGTCGCAGCGTATTACTGATGAGAAGGGCAGCGGTTAGTACGCTGACGATTCCGATAAGAAGTGCGCCATCACGAAGAACGCCGAGCAATTTAAAGAACTTATCAAGGATCTGACGTTGATCCTGCACTGTGTCCACGCCTGGGCGCCCCGCAAATGCACTTTGAATAACGCTGAACTGGGTCGGGTCCTTCAACTTAACTCTGAAACTTTCAGGTAACTGATCAGGCGTTACGTTCTGTGCAATTGCCGATCCCTTGAATTGCTCTTGGAAATGTTGATAGGCCTGCGCCTGTGATTCATAATAAACCGTCTGCACAACGGGTAACGAAGTCAGGTCGGACTGAATTGAATTCCGCTGGGTAGAAGTTACCGGGCCGCCCGAACACGAGGGCGATTGCGAGAGAGAACCGCAGAGAAAGACAGATACTTCGATTTTGTTATACCAATAATCCTTCATTACACGCACCTGTGAGTTGGCAAGGAGGCCAACGCCAAGTAGCGTCAATGAGATTGCAACGGTAATTACAACAGCAAAGGTCATAGTGAGATTTCTCCGTAACCCGATACGGACCTCGCTAAATACAAAACCTGCGCGCATCTTTACCTCTCCCTTGCTTCATCGAACTTCTTTGCAAATGCGTTCATCACTAAATCAACCGGTATATCCATAAACTCCGCGAACCTGATCGCGAATTACATGGCCATTCTCAAGTTCAATAACGCGCTTTCGCATCTGATCTACGATGCCGGCGTCATGGGTTGCCATAACAACCGTGGTTCCATCGCGATTAATTCTGTCGAGCAACTTCATGATGCCAACGCTGGTAGCTGGATCCAGATTTCCAGTAGGTTCATCTGCGATCAAAATCATTGGGCGACTGACATATGCGCGGGCAATAGCCACGCGTTGCTGTTCTCCACCTGAGAGTTCACTCGGCTTACGTTCGCCTTTCTCCTCTAAGCCAACCATCTCAAGAACTTCTGGTACTTCACGATTGATCTCCTTTTGGGAGTAACCGAGGACATGCAAGGTGAAAGCTACATTTTCAACAACAGTCTTGTTGGGCAAGAGGCGAAAATCTTGAAAGACAGTGCCAACTTGGCGGCGCAGCTCGGGAACTTTATGCGCGGCAAGGGTGCCCAACTCTTTGCCGGCGACAATTATGTTTCCGCTCGTTGGTTGGTCCTCACGGAGCACCAACCGGAGGAAGGTGGACTTTCCCGAACCCGAGAGGCCTACGAGGAAGACAAACTCCCCTTTGAGGATTTCCAGGTCTACCCGGTCGAGCGCCGCTCGATCCTGCTTCGGGTAAATCTTGGTGACGTTCTCAAATTTGATCACTTAAGACTCCTGGAGTGTGGACGCTAGGGCGAGGGTACCTAGCCAGTTTAGTTTGGTTGCACGCCTAACTTAGGGAGATTGGGCTCAGATCGGCTGTGAAAAAGTACATAAAGTCGGGCAAATCGGGTACGAGAATTCGGTGGTTGGGGTCGGAATAGTCAAAGTCCGAATTAATAGTGTGAATCTATGCCGTTGGATCTGGGGCAGTGGCACTTATCGACGCCTTCGCCCGTGGCACTTATCGACGCGTTGTGCTGCCTTGCTATCCCTTGCTATCCCTTGCTTCCGCTCATCCTCCAACGAATGCCCGCTTCAATAAATCCTTCGAGGTCACCATCGAGTACGGCAGCAGGATTTCCCACCTCGTAATCGGTGCGCAGATCCTTCACCATTTGGTACGGGGCCAACACATATGAGCGCATCTGATTTCCCCAGGAACCAGAATTATCACCTTTGAGGGCATCCATACGGGCACGCTCTTCTTGGCGGCGACGTTCCAATAACTTCGACTGCAAGACCGCCATGGCGGTCGCCTTATTCTGAATCTGAGAGCGCTCGTTCTGACACGAGACCACAATTCCAGTTGGAAGGTGGGTAATGCGAACAGCCGAGTCGGTGGTGTTTACACCTTGACCACCTGGACCTGATGAACGGTAAACATCGACTCGTATCTCTTTCTCATCAATTTCAACGTGATCCGATTGTTCGACAACTGGGACCACTTCAACTCCTGCAAATGAGGTGTGGCGACGGCTCTGCGAATCAAAGGGAGAGATACGTACCAAGCGATGAGTGCCTTGTTCAACGGAGAGCTTCCCATAGGCATATGGGGCGCTGATTCTAAATGTTGTCGACTTGATACCGGCCTCTTCGGCATAAGAAGTTTCCAGGACATCTACCTTGTAATCATTGCGCTCGCAATAACGGAAATACATTCGGCTAAGCATTTCGGCCCAGTCTGCTGCTTCAACACCGCCGGCTTCTGAACGAATTGTCATGAGCGCATCTCGTTCGTCATATTGCCCACTGAGGAGTGTTTGAACTTCCAAATCTCCGATAGCACGGGTAACCGCATCAAGTTCTAGCCCCGCATCGAGCAGTGCCTTTTGATCGTTATCTTCTGCGGCTAGTTCCAAGAGAACAGGTACATCTTCAAGCCGGCGACGAATCGTGGAGAGTCGATTGATTGTCGCCTGGACCCGAGAGAGCTTGCTGGTGACTACTTGAGCTTTTTCGGGGTCATCCCAAAGATCCGGGGCGCTGGCATCTGCCTCTAAGGTGATCGCATCCACCTTCAATTTAGGTAGGTCGAGCACCTTTTCAATACTTACAAGAGTGGCGTCGAGTTGTTTCACCTCTTGCAAATACTCGCGCGCTGCCATAGGTAAAGAGTAATGGTTCTAGCCGGTGCTCTTTATCCCCTAACTCCGCCAATTATCGAAGTTGCTCCCACGGTTGAGGTTACGGTAGTCGAATTTGACCCAATCCCAAGTGGCAAATTGAGTAATACTGGAATCTGGGCCACGATAGTTCCGCTTACCTCATCACCCAAGCAACTCCAACTAGTCAAGGCAATGGGATTGCCACGTAATGAGGAGCTGGCAATCTCAGATTGGAAACCAGCCAGCGCCGCTGAACAATCGATAGGGATGCGAAATTGCGTGACATCAGATCCCGAGGTATCCATGAGAATATTTCCAGAGTAATAACGCGATAGTGATAGCTGATGCGCAGCACGCGTGATTGCTACCTCACCAATCTCGACAAGTTGACGCTTAGCTAGGAAGTTGTCAGATATATCTACCAGCGCGAGTGAGGCTGTTAGCAATAAGAGGAAAAGTCCAAGAACGAGAATCATCAGACTCCCACTATCATCGCGAAAATTTCGCCTAAGAAAATTGAACATCAGCGCCATGCATCAACGATCTGCACATCACTGGCCGAAAATTGCACCCGGGGAGCGGACATAAATCGAAAAATTCCAGAGAATTTATTCTGTAGGCGGATGAGTGAAGCCGTGACTTTCACTTTGGCATCTGGGGTGAGACAGGGTGAGGCTGAACATTCGACGGTCACAATGGGGATCTCAGAAATTCCATCGGGTTGCAAAATTCGAGTTTGAAAGATGCGCACGATGCTTTGCAACCTTGCAGATTCATAGCTCTCGTTTGGACTTGTAATAAATGCGCGCGCACTCTGCCTGGCCAAGTTGTGTAGATCGTTCTTTAAAGCAGAATTCTCGTGCACAGCCCCAAGATAAATAATTATTGGGATCATCAAGGGGAGCGCTAGCACGACGAATTCGACAATTGCGCTTCCGGAGTCATCTTGGCGCACGACTTTTCGTTGGCATGGGCTCCAACCGATGCCACTCACTCTTATATTGCTCACTCTTGTACCGCGACTCCTGTTGTTATGAACATTTCGCCACCTGGAAGCAGTGGGGTCACCGCAGGAACATGCATCTGGCGCTGGCCAACCAGAACGGATCCGCCGCCGGGAAGTGGAAGGGCAATCGGCGGAGCGCTCCAGGTCAAAGTCCCGAGATTCGCTGAACTTGAATTCAACGGCGAGATAGAGGCGCCCATCGCGTCATACGCAACGGCCCCTTGAGTCGTCTGGCTATATGAATCCCGCGAGTAGACCGAGATGCCAACTTGCGAAACGGTCAGAAAGAGGACCATTAGCGGTATCAGTGTGAGTGCGCTTTCCAGATTCCCACGATCATCGCTGAGAGATTGATTGGTTCTTCTCTGAACTTTTCTGAGGGCTTCACCGTTCACTTTCACCGAATCCCATTCATCGAATCTAAGGAATTTCGCAGTATGGAATCGATCCGTGGGGCCGCCAAGGTCCAGATGCCTGTCACCAACCCGGTAGTCATTAGAACCACAAGGACCCAACCTGGAACATCTCCGCGGTCATTGCGAATTACTTGGAAGACATAAATTGATCGGTCAAGCCACCTTTCAGAAGCCCTAGCCGTCAACTTCCTCATTACATTGGGCATTTTCTCTCCTAACGTTCATCGAATTATTTTTAACCTTTAGTTTTGATCTCTTTTAGAAACCCACGCTCTTTCCCAGCGCAAAATACGAGGGCCACAATGCAAAGAGAACAGAAATGGGAAGGATCAGGAATACCACTGGAATCATCAGAGCTATCTCTGCCCTGCCAGCGGCAGCCAAGAGACGGGAGCGCTCTTCATTGCGGACCTCTTCCACTTGGCGATTTACGACATCAACCAGCGGCGAACCTCGTTCCACCGCAATCATCAACGAATCACAAAATCTTCGAACCATCGGTGATTGAATTCGTGCGCTCAGCACATCAAGTGCATGTGAAAAACTGGCGCCTCTTTGAATCTCTGCAACTGAATCCCGCAGCAAGAGTGAGAACTCCCCACTAGTCCGTCGACTGATATGGTCGAGAGCTGTAGCAGGACTTAAGTTGCCGGCTAACAAAATAGCGAAGAGCTCAACTACTAGTGGAAACTCCATCTCAATACGCCGTCGTGATTTCTTACTCTCGGATTTATAGTTGAAGTTGTTGTATCCAGTGACAATCTCATGGCGAAATTCCTGCCATAAGATGTAGATCGCAACACTCAAGATCGGACTAATTGCAATCAGGGCGAGCAACAACCTCATGGGCTCGCCTCCAGAAATATGCGCGGAATGCTCTGTACTCGCCCAACTCGCGACATCCATAGATAGGCCAGAGCACTCAGTGCTACGCCAAAGAGGAGGATGAGATTTCCAGTACCGGTCGAAAATGCCTGTAGGGTGCTGGGCTGCGTTGACAGAATTACGAGCAGGATCCATGGCGCTACGGCAGCCACCACGGCTGAATTCTTAACCCACCCCAGCTTTGCATGTATCTCACCGCGTACCGCAATATCACTTCGGATAAAGTCCCCCAACGTCCGAAGCGTTATTGCAGTATCACGGCTCCCTGTCCCTCGCGCAAAATCCAGTACCTCGCAAACCTGATCGGCAACGGGATCGTTAAATTCGACTTTGATGTAAATAAATACTTTTTCAATATCGCCCCCAGAAAGTAAGAGTTCTTGGCACGCCTTAAAGATGGGGCGTGATATCTCTGGCCCACGAATAGCTAACCCTGTCAGCGTCTCTGCAATAGAGAGTCCCGATCGCAACCCAGAAATCATGTGATCGAGAAGTTCTGGCCATAGACCAGCCAGTTGAGCTTGCCTGCGCTCTGCTCTTCTTTTAGTGAGAAGGTACGGGATCGATGGCGAGAGAGCTGCAAATGGGAGTGCCAGGAGAGTCGAACCAATCAAGAGTTCCGCGACCAAGAATCCAGTTACTGCCGAGAGGAGAAGGTGACTGTGTTTTATTGAACATCCTGCAACTCTGCTTTCAACTCTGCTTTCGATCTTTCGCATCATGCTGATAACCCCGCCTTCGCAGGAGCAAAGATTCGCGATGGATCTCCGAGTCCAGCTTCGTACCTTCCATTGCGATAGGTGTAAAGATTTTCAATCTCAGCGCGATCGTTCTCTATTCGCCCTGTGACATGCGAAATCTCAACGATGCGCCGCTCTCCACTTTCGCGCAATATCGTCGTATGCACAATGAGATCGATAGTCGCTGCAACAATTGGAGCGACGAATTGATATGAGATATTTTCACCCGCCAGCAATGGAAGAGTTTGTAACTTAGCGATGGCATCACGTGCAGAGTTGGCATGTATCGTCGCCATTCCCGGTAACCCGGAATTGAGGGCGATGAGTAGATCAAGAGCCTCGGCCTCACGAATCTCACCAACGACTAGGTGCGAAGGTCGCATCCGCAACGCTTCTTTTATCAACTTACGAAGTGGAATTTCCCCATCCCCCTGCAGATTTGCTTGCCGAGTTTGCAGGGCTACGCAATCGGGAAGTTGTGGTTTAAGTTCGAAGACTTCTTCGATGGTTATTACCCGACTATGGAGTGGGGTTGCACTCACCAAAGCGTTCAGGAGCGTTGTCTTCCCGGCTTGCGTTGATCCGCTCACCAGAATATTTAGACCTTCGAGAACAGCTCTAGTTAGGTAATCAGCAATAGCAGGAGTCATCACTCCAAGCTCTGCCAAATTGGCCAGCGAATTCCCGCGAATTAGGTGCTTGCGAATATTCACTGCCCAATGCGTCGCCGTGACATCTGGAATTGCCACATGTAATCGGCTCCCATCTGGCAACCTGGCATCGACAAAGGGATGCGAAAGATCTAAACGCCGACCGCCCCACATCAAAAGCCGTTCCACGAGATCGCGAATATCTTGTTGTTTGAGCACCATATTTGTGAGCTGGCTGACCCCTGTGCGCGCAATAAATATGCGATGCGGGGAATTGATCCAAATCTCTTCGACCGTTGGATCTGCCATTAATCCGGCCAATGGCCCGAATTCATTTGTTGAGTCATTCACGTGCTCAGGAAACTCTAGGTGGCTTCGCGGAATGGGAATCTGGATTTTCGCTGGGGATAACTTCCGCCTGTGGAAAGGTCTACAGGGATTACTATCAGGCGTGGCTAAAAGAACTCGTTCCCATATCGGCTTCGCATCTGCATCAGCGCTAGCGCTGGTAGGCGTATTACTCCTCGCTGGCTGCGGCGCTCCATCCGGCGATGTGCGACCCTCGGATAGCTCATTGGTTACTGGAATCAATCTCTTAGTTTCGACATTCGGGGCGAATCATCCAAAGATGGTCAACTGGGATACCGCGGCGCTCAAAGCTCAACTCGGGCAGAGATTGCCTGTTGGAATTGATACTGATGCGGGCTGGTTTCTGCAATGGCCGAACGCTACAAAAGGTCAATTGTCCCAGGTCATCGTTCCGTGGGCCCTATTGGGCCAATTTCCAAATAACCCACTGCCCTATTTCAATCGGTACAAAGGTGGAAATTTAGTTCCGCAAGCGACCTCTCTGGAACTAGTTAAAAATGTCATCAAGGCAGAGATGCAGGGCGATCAATACTTCGGAGCGGTCGTCAATATTCGGAGTTCCGCCATTAATCCACAATGGATAATCTTCACCACAGTGCCTTACCTACCCGTAACAGATATCGCTACCGGCTTTGCTACCGTAAAGAGCGGGCAGTGGAGCGTCATTGATTTTGGAACCGCTCTCGTCGGATGCGGAACAGTTCCGCTCAACGTTGAAAGTGAGTTCGGTTATAAATGTCCGTAAGGTCACAGCAATCGCAAAGTCTCTGGGAATCCACCCTGCTTCGCCGCACTTCGCGGAGTTCAGCGATAATTGCAACGAGTTTTATCTTGGCAGCAACTTTTGGCTTATCCGCCTGTGGCGCTGCAACATATTCTGAAAGTTCTGGCCTTCCCAATATCAAGGTAACGCCTGGCGCCGTAAATCCTCTCGTTTCCCAGGCAAACATTCGAAGCACGATCTGCGTCTCGGGTTGGACGGCGACGGTCCGCCCTCCTGTCGCCTATACCAATCAACTTAAGTACAACCAGCTGCACTCCGGATATAACCTCAACGGAGATCTCAATATGAAGAATTACGAGGAAGATCACATCGTTCCCCTAGAGGTCGGTGGCCATCCCTCTAGCCCGCTCAACTTATTCCCAGAACCACGCAACATAAAGTTCAGCGCATACCTCAAAGATCAGTTAGAAAATCGTATCCACCAGTTGGTATGTGCAGGAACGTTAACCCTCAAAGCTGGGCAAGCTGTTTTCTTAAGCAATTGGGAGAAGGGCTATGCCAAGTATGTGGGTCCGCTTCCTTAAGCATCTGCTTCGCCCTATTTAAATCTTGAATCACTACCTTAAATTTTGAATCCGAAGACCTCTGCTAAAGCGCGCAAACTTTCCCGTCCATCGTGCCACCGCGATGCATACTCCACGCCAGCTACCTGCTTTGGCCTCTCGTGCGCGATCCGTCTAATCTCTGATTCAAGGGTTTTGGGAGAGATGTTAATGATTGGGATTTCCCCCGCTTCGGGCGGTAAATAGCTCATCACTAAACGACCTGCAGCAAGTGCCTCGATAGGGAAAACTCCGACAACTCCAAGCAACTGATCAATCACCAAATCGGCCTGCGCCATGGCATCTGGAATCTCAGAATGCATAAGGGTCTCGCCGTTAGCGATATAGCTGTGATAACTAATGAGCCCTTCATCGCGTAATTTGATTAGAACCGGTTCGATTAATTCAGCGGACTTTAACCAGGAGCGACTGGGCAGGAAGAGAACACGCATCTTTCCTGCAGGCTCTGGAAAAATCGGTGCCGTCTTCGCCACCTGTTGGAAACGATCGAAATCTATGGTGACCGGTAGCCAATGTGCATCTGGAACATCGAGCAAGAGATCTTTCGTGGTTACAAAGATTGGGATCTTTTTCTCGCGGAGCAAGGGCAACACGGCAGCGTTCTCTGCGCTCCGAACCTGCAACTTCTCGAGATCAGGACTCTCGTTATGGAAGGGCGAGTATGGGTTTCTAGCCGCATGAGATTTGGTATCGCGAATATCGCTACCATGAAAAATAACCCCGAACTGCTTTCCCATAAGCTCCATCAACTCAAAATCTTCCAGGATCTGATTTCGACCATCCTTGGCATTGAGCAACCTAAAGATGGGGCGCAGAGATTCAAAGAGGAGCACATCTTTGGTGGATGCTACGAGATCTGCTAGCTCCTGCCGCTTCTGGAACTCGCGCCAATCGCTCTGATTAAGGGCAAAGTCTGAGGTGAACCACTCGTTGGCGAGGTCACCCGAAATGCGCAGCGATTGTGATGGTAGGCCCGCGTGAGTGAGTGCGCGGCTCCACAACGTTCCTTGATTTGCAGAGTTTGTTGGTCCGATGAGGAAGCTGGGTTTTCTGCGCAGAGGTGATCTAACAAATGCGATGGCTTTGCGCTTACGCGAGATGATACGAAGTCGAGATTCACGCTTGAATCGCACTTTCCATGCATCAAAGAGCTTTCTCTGTTTAAGGTAGTAACGGCGACGAGCCTTCAGATAGTTCACCACGGTACTCACCGAATTAGTATCTCACGCCCGCAGGCGTGGGGCTTTACCCTTTAGCTTCGCGTAGCGATTCGTGACCGATCTCTTTGATCCGCTCGTGCGCCTTGCGTAGTTGCAACTCTAAACTTTTGACCGCGAGATCAAAGGCTGCCAGGTCGTTAAATGCCTGTCCCTCTGCGCGAAGAAATGGGCCACTTCCATGAGTTGAAAGAGTTACCGAGTGTGAAGTCTTGCCAAAGCGTGGATTAGGCTCATGAATGATTTCTACCTTAATTCCATCAATGACGACACTAAAGCGTTGCAGCGTTTTTAGCTTATCCGAGGCGATGGAGCGAAAATCTTCTGCGAGTACAGCATTGCGAGTATGAAAGATAATCTCCATATCAAGAAGTTACTCCCTATCTATTGGTCCCACAAGTGGAAATCAGTTTTCTTCGCCACCTATTTCCGGATTGCGCTCTAACTCTGACGCTGCAGCAGTGAGAACCCCAGGAGTTAGAGACTTGGCACTCACATCGACGAGTAGGGAGCGCAGTTGCTCGACCAATGAGCGATGAAAAATCCAAGTCTCAACCCTTATCTCTCTTTACTCTCTCACTTTTAGCTAAAGGAGCTAACTGTTATAACTTCAAGCGAAGGCGGTGCATCCGCAACTTCTTAAGAGGCTTTGCTGGCGCCCTCTTCGCAACCTGCGCTGGAGCTGCCTTCTGCTCAGCTACTTTCTTTTCAGCCATCTGTTTGGAGGTTGCAACTCCAGTCGCTGTTCCTGCTGCAACGGCTGCACTCTCTGCTCCTAGCGCTGTCGATTTATTTGGGGCAGATTTTGCAGCTTTGGTTAATCCAGCTTTAGCGGTAACTTTCTTAGCAGGTGCTTTCTTAGCAGGTGCTTTCTTAGCAGGTGCTTTCTTAGCAGGTGCTTTCTTAGCAGGTGCTTTCTTAGCAGGTGCTTTCTTAGCAGGTGCTTTCTTAGCAGGTGCTTTCTTAGCGGCGGCAGCACGAGCTGGAATCTTATGAACGCTCTGCGCCCCACTTTTGGTAGCCGCTAGCGCACTATTGCTCTCGAGCACCGCGGGAAGCACAAGGGTGCCCAACAGAGCGATGCCCAATGTGCGAGCGAACCATTTCTTACCGACCCCAGCCGGGATCACCTTCTTCTGGATTACATCCATTTGGTATTTTACCTTTCATAGTTATAGGCAGCAGTGGGCCGCCCGAATGTGGAGATTCTGCTCACCTCCCCCCAGGCACGCTCGCCCTCACACTCCCGCCTGTGTATAGAAGTGGTCTTGGGATGGCACACTTACCCCTATGCCCGTGAACGAAGGATTCGTACCCAAGATTCAGGTTTTCGAACCTCATCGCGCATCCCTTCCACCGCTCATCCCTTATATAAAGGAATTTTGGACCAGACGCGCCTTCGCGACAGAGCTCGCCCGATTTAGCGATAAGGCTGAATATCTCGACTCCCGCTTGGGCAAGGTTTGGCTCGTCCTTAATCCACTCTTACTTGGCTTGGTCTATTACTTAGTAGTGACCATCATTCGCCCGGGCGGAACCCTCCCAGGAATGACCCGTCTAGATCACCTCTTGATCGGACTCTTCACCTTCTACTTCGCACAGAACTGTGTAACAGCAGGAGCTCTCTCAATCACGGCGGGTGGGCGATTAATTCTTAACCAGGCCTTTCCACGTGCGCTCTTGCCTTTCTCATGTGCGATTCAATCCTTTCAACAATTCATACCGACGATTCCTGTTTACATCTTCGTTCTTGTTGCCGGGAAATGGGCGTATCCGACGACGATCGTTCCAGGATGGACCTGGCACTTCCTCTGGATTCCATTTATTTTAATTTGCGCCGGCATCACCGGATTTGGATTGGCGCTCGTCTTTGCAACCCTCAATGTATATTTTCGCGACACCACCAAATTACTCACCTACATCACAAGAATTTGGATGTATCTCTCCCCCGTCTTGTGGCTCCCGAGTAGCCTGCGTGGAAATATGAAGATTCTGCTCTGGGTTAATCCGCTTGGACCAGTCCTCAGTGCAACCTCTCGGGTTTGGGTGAGCGGTGAATCTCTTAACAAGTCAACCATCTTGGGGTGCATACTTTGGGCTGCTGCCGCAATGATGATCGGTGGTTATTTCTTTATTTCTAGGGAGCGCGACTTTGCAATCCGCATCTAACTCATCACTCATAATGCCAGAGGAGCTGGCTATTCGCATTGAAAACCTTTCCATTACTTACAAGGTAAGTCTGGAAGCGAAGCGAACCCTTAAGAACGCCGTCATGCGTGCTAGCTTGAAGCAGAAAGAGCGCACCCGGATGATTGAAGCCGTTAAAGGTCTCACCCTCGACGTGCCTCATGGGTCGGTACTTGGAATTGTGGGATCAAATGGAGCTGGCAAGTCGACGCTAATGCGCTGCATCGCGGGCATCCTCTCGCCGACTGAGGGCAGAGTTATCGTCAACGGCAAGATCTCAACGCTGCTCGCACTTGGAGTTGGATTCAATCCCGCGCTCTCTGGTCGCGACAATATTATTTTGGGCGGACTCGCATCAGGATTAAATATGGAAGAGATCGCAGATAAGACCGACGAGATTGCCGCATTTGCTGCGCTTCCCGATGGTTTTATCGATCTGCCTGTTCGCACCTATTCCAGTGGAATGTACGGCCGACTCTCTTTTGCAGTGGCAGTCAGCATGACTCCGGATATCTTGCTTCTCGACGAAGCTCTCTCCGCAGGAGATGCCGCATTTAAAGAGAAGTCTTTTGAGCGGATGCGCGAGCTCTGCGCTGAGGCCCGGACAATTGTCATCGTTTCTCACGCACTGGCCACAGTCACCGACCTCTGTGATACCGCGATCTGGATGCACAAGGGTGCGCTCGTTGCCAAGGGTAAGCCCCAAGAGATCGTCGATGACTATCTAAAATTTCTTAATGTGGGTTCCTTGCCTTCCAACTACGAAGATATGTAGGGAAGCGGTCAGATGTCGCAAAAAATCGATATCTCGATCATCTCTTCGGGTGCAAATCTCGCAGATGCCAGACTCCATCGATTAACCAGAGCCCTGCTCCGCGCCGGATTAAGCGTTGAAATATTTGCGCCGGGATTATCCAAAGATGCTCCTACAACTACAGAAAGTGCACAACGCCTCTTCATTCGAAAGCCCTGGATTGCACCAATGTGGCGCCTCACAAATTTGCTCGCGCGTTATTACCGTTCGCGCCTCTTTGTGATTCGTGCGCGCGGTCGAGTTACTTACGCCATCTCTCCCGAAGCGGTTGCTCCCGCATATGCTCAAACAAAATTATGGCGTCGAAAGTTAGCCGTTGATTTCTTTGAAGATTATCTCCGCCTCCTCAATGATCGCGCCTGGGCCGGTAAGTACTTTGGAATTCTTGGTTGGATCGCAAAGAGTGATACCAAATCTGCGCTCTGGTTCGCCAAGCGGGCTCACTTAACAACCGTTGCAGATGTGCAAGTGCCACCCTTTGAAGCACGCAATCGTTTAGTTGTTCGCAACCTTCCCGATGCTTCGATGTTAACTAAGAGTGGCGAGCGCGGTGCAACACCCCGTGCCATCTATATCGGTGATCTGCGCAAGAGCCGGGGCTTGCAAGCTATGTTGCAGGTTGCAGAACTGGCGAACGAATGGGAGTTTGATTTTGTCGGAGGTATCGCCTCTGCTGATCAATCTGATGTCGATCAATGGTTCCGTACGAATCCCACTTCACAATCAAGAGTGCGCTTTCACGGCAAACTCGCTCCGCAAGATTCCTGGAAAGTTGTGGCAGGCGCCTGGGTGGGTCTTTCACTCTTAGAGAGCACTCCCGCGTTTGTCGAAGCGGTGCCCTCCAAGCTCTACGAGTATATGAGCGTCGGTCTTGCCACCATCTCATCACCACTTCCGCGTTGCGTCGAATTAATCGAATTGAGCAAATCTGGAGCGATTGAAAGTTCGCCGAAGGGCGCCGCCGATAGATTGAAATATTGGCGCGAAAACCCCGCCGAGTTAGATCAGATCCGCCGACAAGCAGGAGATTGGGCCAGCAAGAACCTCGATAGTGAGCGGGAATACTCCATTTTCGCCGCCGAGATGGTGAAGCTGACCCGCTAGACTTCCATTTATGGCTGTAAAGATCCTCCCAAGCGCCGATGTCGATAGTTCGGCAACTCTCGGAGATGGCAGTTCGATCTGGCATTTAGCCCAAATCCGCGATGGAGTTGTTCTTGGCGCTAACTGCATTATTGGCCGCGGTGCATACATCGGTAGTGGCGTCACCATGGGTGACAACTGCAAAGTTCAAAATTATGCACTGGTTTACGAACCAGCCAAGATCGGCAATGGCGTCTTTATTGGCCCGGCCGCCGTCTTAACCAATGATCAATTTCCGCGCGCAGTGAATACCGACCTATCTCTCAAAAGCGGAAGCGACTGGGACGCTGTCGGAGTAACTATTCACGACGGCGCCAGCATTGGTGCTCGAGCGGTCTGTATCGCACCTGTGACGATCGGCAAGTGGGCTCTCGTGGCAGCTGGCGCAGTTGTCACCAAAGATGTCCCAGATTTCGCCTTGGTAGCGGGGGTTCCCGCGAAAAGGATCCGATGGGTGGGTCGCGCCGGGGTTCCCCTAGAAGATATCGGCAATAATCTCTTCCGTTGTCCGCAGGATCAGAGTGAATACCGACAGATTTCCGAGAATGAGTTGGTAGCAGAATAAATGTGGCATGGCCCAGTACAGAGTTTTTTTACCGAACCTAAGTATCTAGTGGAGAGAAGAGTCAATTGATTCCAGCAGCCCGTCCAATCATTGGTGACGAAGAGCGCGCCGCAGTAGATCGCGTTCTGCGCAGCGGAATGATGGCGCAAGGACCAGAGGTAAAGGCCTTCGAAGAAGAGTTCGCGCAATTTGTCGGCGGTCGACGCTGCATCGCGGTTAACTCCGGAACATCTGCCCTCCATCTTGGATTTATTGCAGCAGGCATCAAAGCTGGCGATGAAGTAATTGTTCCCTCGTTCTCTTTCGCAGCCACCGCCAACGCGGTTGCGCTTGCCGGTGCGATTCCCATCTTTGGCGATATAGATAAGAAGACCTTCAACCTGGATCCCGACCATGTCGAATCATTAATCACTTCGCGTACCAAGGCGATCATGCCCGTGCATCTCTATGGTCATATCGCAGATATGGATCGCTACGAAGATCTTGGCAAGAAACATGGTCTAACAATCTTTGAAGATGCGGCGCAGGCTCATCTCGCTTCACTCAACGGGCGTATGGCTGGTGAATGGGGCGCTGTTGCTTCATTCTCATTCTATCCAACGAAAAATATGACTTCCGGTGAAGGTGGAATGATCGTTACCAACGATGCCGACATTGAACATCAGAGCCGCATGTTGCGCAATCAAGGTGGCGTCATCCGCTATCAAAATGAGATCGTTGGATTTAACAATCGCATGACTGATATTCACGCCGCCATTGGCCGCGTCCAAGTAACCAAGGTCAAGGCCTGGACAGAGCAACGCCGCGCGAATGCCGCTTATCTCAATGCCAACCTCAAGGGTGTTGTGACGCCTTATGTTCGACCTGGTTCAGAGCACTCTTACCACCAATACACAATTCGCCTGGATGGCGTAACTAGCGAGGCGCGCGACAAGGCAATCGAACTCATCAAGGCTGGTGGGGTGGGCTGCGATGTTTATTACCCAACTCCGATCCATCGCCTACCTTCATTTAATTCTGTACATGACCTTCCTGTGACGGAAGAGTTAGTTAAAGAAGTTATTTCGATACCAGTTCATCCTTCCTTGACCCAAGCAGAGCTAGAACAAATCGTCAGCGTCGTCAATGACGTTGTTACCCGAATCTAAGCGAGCAGAACAGATGCCAAACTCTCCAAAGAAATTACGCGCTGGACTAGTTGGTCTAGGAATGATGGGGCGTCACCACGGTCGCGTCCTCGCCTCACTTGACGGCGTCGAACTAGTCGGAGTCTGTGACCCGATGGGCGACCCACACGGAGTTGCAGGCTCACGCCCGCTCGTTGCATCAGTTGAAGAACTCATCAAGCTCGGTATTGATTATGCGATGGTTGCAGCCCCAACGGCCTACCACGAAGATCTTGCATTAGCGCTGGCCTCTGCTGGCGTACATGCCCTTGTTGAAAAACCTCTCGCTGTTGACAATGAATCGGCACAACGCATCACCGATGCTTTCGCTGCAAAAGGACTAGTAGGCGCTGTCGGCCATATCGAACGTTACAACCCTGCGCTTCAACAACTCCGCGCCAAGTTAGATGCAGGTGAACTTGGAAGTGTCTACCAGATTGCAACTCGCCGCCAAGGCCCATTCCCTGCTCGTATCGCAGACGTTGGGGTTATCAAAGATCTCGCAACTCACGATATTGATCTCACCGCTTGGGTTGCGCGCTCTCCATTTATCAAAGTTTCCGCAAAGACCGCGCTCAAATCTGGTCGAGCTCACGAAGATATGGTCGCAGCAGTAGGAGAGTTGGAAAATGGAATTATCACGAACCACCTTGTCAACTGGTTGACCCCCTTCAAAGAACGTCTCACCATCGTGAGCGGCGAACGGGGTACCTATGTCGCCGACACTCTGACGGCGGATCTCACCTTTTATGCCAACGCTTCAGTCGACACTGAGTGGGATGCGGTTGCATCGTTCCGCGGAGTTAGCGAAGGCGATGTCATTCGTTACGCATTCGCCAAGCCAGAACCGCTGCGCACCGAACACGAAGCTTTCCGCGATGCAGTCTTAGGACTACCTGGTGCAAACGAACGTATCGTCACCATGGAGCAAGGGCTTGCCACTGTTCGTGTTGCAAGCGCAATGATTGAGAGCGCACAAACCGGCACTGAAGTTTCAATTAAAAGGAGTAACTGATCCATGAAGATTGCCGTTGTTGCACTTGGAAAGATCGGCCTGCCACTTGCGGTTCAATTCGCCATGAAGGGCCACGAAGTTATCGGTTGTGATGTCAATCAAAATACTGTTGATCTCGTCAGCGCTGGAAAAATACCGTTCCCTGGTGAAGCCCACTTGGATCAATATCTCGCAGAGGTAGTTGCCAAGGGCAACTTCACGGCGACAACTGATACGACGACTGCAGTCAGCAAAGCCGATGTCGTAGTGATCGTTGTTCCACTCTTCGTTAACGAAGAAGGAATCCCAGATTTTGGTTGGATGGATGCCGCAACCGAGGCTATAGCGGCTGGCTTAAAACCTGGAACGCTCGTCTCCTACGAGACAACCCTTCCAGTTGGCACTACCCGTAATCGCTTTGCCCCTGCCCTCGAAAAGGGATCCGGCCTTAAAGCGGGAGTCGACTTCCATTTAGTCTTCTCGCCTGAGCGAGTTCTTACAGGTCGAGTCTTCGCAGATCTGCGTAAGTATCCCAAACTTGTGGGTGGGATCGATGTGGCAAGTACGGCTGCTGGCATCGCTTTCTATGAAGCAGTACTCGACTTTGATGATCGCCCTGATCTCGTTGAGAAGAATGGCGTGTGGAACCTTGGTACATCCGAGGCGAGTGAAATGGCAAAGTTAGCCGAAACTACATATCGCGATGTAAATATTGCTCTCGCAAATCAGTTCGCAATCTTCGCTGAGGGCGCAAATATCGATATCGTAAAGGTGATCGCCGCATCCAACTCACAGCCTTACAGCCATATTCATCAACCTGGCATCGCCGTCGGTGGTCATTGCATTCCAATCTATCCGCGTTTTTACCTCTGGAACGATCCGCTAGCAACTGTTGTTCGCTCTGCACGTGAGGCCAACGCCGCGATGCCTGCGCACGCCGTCAAGCTCCTCGCTGAATCACTTGGCGATCTCGCTGACAAGAATGTTGTAGTCCTCGGTGTTTCCTACCGTGGAGGAGTTAAAGAGTCGGCCTTCTCTGGAGTTTTTGGGACTGTCGCAGCGCTTCTCTCCCGAGGTGCAGTAGTGCACGTTCATGATCCGATGTACACCGACAAAGAGATTTCAGCCCTTGGCTTCCAACCATATGCGCTTGGTTCGCCCATCGATGCAGTGATTCTCCAAGCCGATCACGCTGAATATAAATCTCTATCAAAAAAAGATTTCCCGGGAGTGCAAGCCGTTGTTGATGGCCGCAGGATTTTTGCTCCAGGGAATTTCGAGGGAATTCCATTCCGAAATATTGGGCAAGGCGACATCCGCTCCTAAATTTTGATGGCTTGTCCTTAACTTGATAGATAGTGGTTACAATTTGCATATGAGCCGTAGACCGCGCGCAGCAATGATCGTTCTTAACCATGTCACCAACGATTCTCGAGTGCTTAAAGGCGCCTGGTATATGGCCGACCAAGGTTGGGATGTTGTAATTTTTGGATGGGCGCCTAAATCCGATGTGGATCACATCGACGTTGGACGTGCTGACATTGTCAGATTTCCGCGACCAGTTAATCAACGTCATCCCAATCGCGTTATACAAAAACTTCGCAGGTATGGAATCAAAGCGAGAAATTATGCTCGTCAAGGTTGGATCATGACTATTGGACAGGTGATTCCAGGTCCAAGTTCTGAAATATTGCGCCCCATCGGGCTAGCAAAGATTGCGATGAGCGAGGCTATCGCCGACTTCGAGCCCGATCTCATCCATGCCCAAGATTTCTCCGCACTTCCTGTTGCGCTTTCAGCAGCACGCAAGTTGGAAAGCCGTGGCGGCACACGCCCACCAATGATTTATGACGCTCATGAATTCTTACCAGGTCAGGCGAATCTCAAGCGCGCAATCAGACGCTCACTCGTTGCCATGGAGCGCTCGATCATTAAGCAATTTAACGCTGTCGTGACAGTTAGCCCCAAGATCGCAGAAATGCTTCACGAAAATCACAATCTTGCAAAGCACCCCGTGGTTGTTCAAAATGATCCCGTCTTAGCGGCCTCTCGAATTCACCCCAGCGACATCAGAAAAGATTTGGGGTTAGCAGCTGATATTCCTCTCATGGTTTACAGCGGAGGAATAGCTCCCCAACGCGGAATCATGGTGGCGGTAAAATCACTCACCGCACTCCCCCAGCATCATTTAGCGATCATGGCGCCCGGAGAGAACGCCCATCTGATCCAACTCACCGACAAAGCTGCCGAACTTGGAGTCAGTGATCGGGTGCACGTGCTCCCCTTTGTCTCCAACGCCGAGGTCACTTCGTATTTGAAGAGCGCCGATATTGGCTTGATCATGAACACGCACCACGTAAATCACGAATTATCTACACCCACTAAATTCAGCGAGTACGCGCATGCCAATATTCCGATCGTGGTAAGCGATGTTAAATTCCTTGCCGCCGAAACGCGTCGCCTTGGAATGGGCGAAGTTTTCATCTCAGAAGATGTCGAAAGTTTCGTAGAAGCCGTCAAGAAAGTAAGTGCAGATAAAGCGAAATACATCGCGGCATATGTCCCGGAATTTCTTCAGGAGCGGAGCTGGGAAGCACAATGTGAGCGACTCGTACCGCTCTATCAAGAGTTGACCGGATTACACGGAATTGTTCAGCAGCCATCCGTCTTCAAACTTTCAGAGCCTGAGATCAAGCCTGACGGAGAAAATATGAAGGATTTTTACACAAAATTCTTGAGCGCTGAGACAACGGCGTAAGCCGCTCTTCCGTCTCCATAAGGAGTACCCGCTGGAACAGTTGGTCGGGCTCTCATGACTACGGTGGCTAGTGCGGTGACATCTGCAGACAAGACGTTCCATTGATCATGCATCGTCTCTGGCCACTCTGTTTCAGTGCGGATAGTGGTGCAGGGAGTGCTCACGATGTAAGCCTCTTTCTGCAGACCGCCGGAATCCGTGATTACCCCTCGAGCATTGCTAATCAAGTCGATCATAATTGGATATGAAACGGACTTTACTGACTTTACCGCTCCCACATTAAGCTCGATTCCAAGCTCTTTACATTTTGCTGCCAGGCGGGGATGGGTCATCAATACCACCGGTAGGGGAAGTGCTTGCAGAGCAACCACGACCTCCTTTAATCGAACAGGATCATCGGTATTTTCGGCGCGATGGATTGTCGCTACAAAATAGCTATTCTTCTGCAACGTTTCGTGCGAAAGCCCGATCGCGGCGAATTCACTCGGAAAGGAACCAGGGGCGCTAGCCACCTTCTGCAGGGTATTGAGGCAGATGTCAGTCATGACATCACCCACCAGGAGCGATTTATTACCTAGCCCCTCTCCCGCAAGATGTTCCATAGCGAGCGGAGTAGGTGCCAACAATAAATCAGATGCATGATCCGTCAGAATCCGATTATGTTCTTCCGGCATCTTGCGGTTAAAAGATCTTAAGCCAGCTTCGAGATGCGCAATTTTTATATGAACTTTGACAGCAGCTATGGCAGCCGCGAGAGTCGAGTTGGTATCTCCAAAGACTAGTACCCAATCAGGTTGTACTTGCAAGAAAAGTTTCTCTAGGCCAACCATCATCGCTGCGGTTTGATCTGCGTGTGAACCACTCCCAACACCGAGATTGAAATCTGCAGGTGAAATATCCAATTCAGAGAAGAAGCTGTCACTCATTTCGGGGTCATAATGTTGACCAGTATGAATAATGATGTGATCTATTCCACTCGCTTTGAATGCGTGATCTATCGGAGCCAACTTCACGAATTGTGGGCGGGCTCCTACTACTGAAACAACCTTCATAGTCAGCATCTTATAAGAAATAGTGGCAATTCATAGACTAAGTAAAGCGTGTAGGATTATTTTCAAACCGAGCGAAGGTAGACATTCGAGCATGAACCCACATTCCCTCATCGCTGGCTTAAGTAACGGAATGAAGAGAGTCCTCCAGCCCCTTAAAACTCATAAGAGTATGCGGCGCTCATTGATTGCATCCCTGCTGATCGTAACCATGGCCTTAACTATCGGAATTTCTTATAACATCGGAAAGAAGACGGTGGAAGGAAATGAAGAAGCGGTTCCTCGACTTCCCACGGTAGCGACTTATGCCCCATTGCCTGCTAGCCCGCTTTACACGTATGCACAATCACTTACTCAAACTGCGTTAAACGTGGGTCAGGGTTATCAAGATTCTCCTTGCAAGAACTTAGGGCCTAATTGGCTTGCGGCGGAGAACGCCAAAGTAAGTACCGATGTATCGATGACCCAATTTCGTACATCTCATACGCCTTGGCCTGAGGGAAGCGCCTTCTGGCTCGATAAAACTTCGGTGGGCTGCGGCGCAACGGTGGGGATTCACGCATCTCTTAGCCCATTATTTGATGGAAGCCTCAGCAAGGAACCTAGAGTTTTTGAGGCGATCCGCATTGGCTGGTATTCAGGAGCGGGCGGACGCATAGTCTGGAGTTCCAAACCCACAAAACTGAAATATCTGAAAACTTCTCCACCGCGTAATGCAAATCGAACAATTCAAACAACCTGGCCAGTTACGATCTCGCTATCAACCGCTGATTGGGCTCCTGGGCTCTATCTATTTGTAAGTAAGTTACCTAGTGGCCGCTTTGAAAGTAGCGCACCTCTGATTATCCGCGCTCCATTATCTAACTCCTCGCTCGCTCTCGTGCATTCCACATTAACATGGGCCGCTTACAACACCTTCGGTGGTCGATCTTTGTACGTTGGACCTGGGACCACGAAGACACAAAGATCTTACGAAAGAAGTCGAATCGTCTCAATGGATCGGCCCCTGGCGGGAAGCGGAAACGAGCTACTCTTTCGCGACGCGCTACCTTTAGTGCAACTTGCCGAGAAGAATAATATTTCTCTCGATCAATTCGCCGACACTGATATCAACACTTCGCCAGCCATTCTCTCTCACTTCTCGGGCGTAGTTTGGAGTGGGCATCCTGAGTATTGGACGCAGACGCTATTTAACGCTGCAATCGCTGCGCGGAACAATGGCATCAATCTGGCCTTCTTCGGCGCAAACACTGCCTATTGGCGGGCGAGGTTGATCCCTTCCCCAACAGGGAAAGATCGACAAGTTGTTTCTTACCGTGAAGCAAATCAAGATCCTGCCACGGTAGCATCGCAAGCAACACTCGAATTTCAAAATCCAATTATAAATGAATCCTCGGCGCTCATCGATGGCTCTATTACATCTGCGATAGGAGTCTTTGGAGGGATGAAAGCGGTCAATATTCCAACCTGGCTCGGGGTACCGAAAAATAGTGTTCTTAACGGTTTTTCTAGATACTCCGAAATTGCATCGCCTACAACCGGTCCACAAACTCCGCCAGGTATACATCCACTCTTCGCTGGGAAATTTACCTTCGCCGGAGATCCCGCTCTGCAGGAGCCTCGCTACAAACTCAATTCAGTGGCGCAGATGGATTGGTGGAGCGCACCTTCGGGAGCAGTCATATTTAGTGCTGGAGTAAACCTTTGGGTCTGTAATTTGCTAAGCAGTTGTGGCATGGCTACCGTAGATTCATCCACGAAAGCGCTGATGGAGACGATTACAACAAACGTTTTAAAGACCTGGTCGAAGAAGGTAGATCCCGCCACACTCCTCAAATAAGGGAGCAAAAACTCTAGCTCGGTTACTTATGGCCAATCGGCAAGAGAAATACTAAAGCGGTGATAGCAACTGCAAGCCCTGCTGCCTGCAGCAATAACCGCAGCGCTGCTTGGCGATCGATCTTGCGATCTAAAGCAGAGATAACTCGTCGCGTCGCGCCCAACTTTCCAAAATTAAAAAGACCGGAAAATCCAAAGGCAAGGCAGAACTTCTTGCGCGCTTGTAAATATCCTATAGACATCACAAGAGCGGGAAGAAATGTGCTGAGACGAGATACCCTCGAAGAGTGCTGACTCGCGAAACCAAAAATCGTAGAGACGGTTAAAAATAGGCCGATTGCAGCAACGAGTTGTCGGCGGCGAACTTCGCGCCGGCCGATATTGCAACTACCGGGAATATATTCAACGTCACTATCTGCAGGCACGACGCTACTATCTAAGTTATCGCTCATAAATTTGTTTACGCCTAGAACTGGCGTTCGGACTCTTCATCGTCAGCAAATACCTCATGGGTACCATGCTCGCTATTTGCAAGCCACGAGAAGACTGACTTCAGCGCACCAAGGATCACCACGAGGACGGTAAAGAGCCCCACGATACGGCGAATGGTTTTGAACATGAGAGGAATCTACACTCTCAACCTTGTTACTCGCTGGAAAGTGCCTTAAAGCGAGCCGAGAAGAGCTCTATCGATATCGCGCCAGAGATCCTCTAAATCCTCAATCCCGACCGAGAGGCGGATCAAATTGGTAGGAATAGTTGGGCTTTCAGTGCTCCAGCGGTGGCGCCGCTCCCAGAGCGATTCCACCCCGCCGAGAGATGTGGCGTGCGCTACCAATAGCGATGCGGCGCAGGCCCTATCTGCGGCCTCAGCTCCCCCTGCGTGATCGAAAGAGATCACCGCGCCAAAGCCCTTCATAAAGCTCTTTGCGATTTCGTGATGGGGATCGGTGGGCAAGCCGGGATAGCGAACGCGATCAACCGCGGGATGGAGCGAGAGTCGGGTCGCAATTTCTAAAGCATTTTTCTGTGCGCGCTCCATGCGTACACCCAGGGTGCGAACTCCGCGCAGCGCCAACCAGACTTCAAAGGGGCCAGGAATTGCACCGTTAATCTTCCGTACATCTTCCAGCCGTTGATAGAGCGCCTGATCCTTCGTTGAGATCGAACCCAGAATTACATCGCTATGCCCAGAGATATATTTCGTGAGCGAATGCACGACGACATCCGCACCCATCAACAACGGTTGCTGCACCAGAGGTGTGGCGAAGGTGTTGTCGACAGCAACGCCAATGTTCTGCGATTTAGCCGCCGCGATCAGGGAGGGCATATCCGCGACTTCAAGGGCGGGGTTAGTAGGAGATTCCAACCAGAGCAGGGTTGATCCCGGCAAGGCTGCAAGAACTTGCTCAGTGTTTGAGACATCTACATAGCGAACCTCAGCGGCGCCCGATGCTTCTGCCTGCCGCAATAAGACCATGGTTCCGGAGTATCCATTCTGCGATGCTGTTATAACGGCGCCTCGTGGCAAGATGGAAAGGAGCGCTGAGATGGCAGCGACCCCTGATGAAAAAACAAGAGTAGATCCGCACTCCAATGCCTCGATGGCGCTTTCTAGCGCGCTCCAGCTCGTATTCCCATAACGTCCATATCCAGTTGGGCCAGGCGCTAAGTAGGTGGAGTTGAGGTCGATTGGAACATTGACTCCTGCATCCGGGGCTCGCTCCGGCCGTCCTGCAGCGACGACGCGACTTTGCAGGCTTAAGGACTGGAGAGAATCTTCAGGTGTGGTCGACATGGAGGTAGCCTAACGCAGCCCTAAATCAGAGGGGAGCTATTCCGAAATATTGCGAGCTTTGAATGCGCTCAAGAGTGCGGTGATGACCAGGGTCCCGATGACAAAGCCCAGTGAAACTCCCAGGGAGATATTCGGAACCGGAATCCCTGCCACCCTCTCGTGCCCCTCCCCGAGGGTCGCCTCAAAGATCAACTTCAAGCCGATGAATGCAAGAATTACAGAAAGCCCCTCGCTGAGGTAGATCAATTTATGCATCAAATCGCCGATCAGAAAATAGAGCTGGCGTAGCCCCATAGAGGCGAAGATCGTTGCAGTCACGATCACATAAGGGTTACGCGTCAATCCAAAGATTGCAGGAATCGAATCAAAAGCGAAGAGCATGTTGGTCAGCGCTATCGCCACCATTGCAATTACAGCAATTGGCGCGCCACGTTTGCGCATGTATTTAATAACGCGGCCCTCTTCCCACTCCTCTGATTCGGTCTCGCGAAAGAGTTTAAGTGCGGTGTAGATCAAGAAGCCACCAAAGAAGAAGAAGATCCAGACATAACGATTAACCAGGGCAGAGCCACCTGCGATAAAAACTCCGCGCAACAAAAGCGAGGAGAGAATTCCCCAGAAGAGGATCATCTGTTCGCGTTCCTTAGCAACCTTGAGGCGAGCCATGATGAGAAGAAGTACAAAGAGGTTGTCGAAGGAGAGCGAATACTCGGTAAGCCAGCCGGCGAAGAATTCGGCGCGACTTTGGTGGGTGGACCAAACACCTAAATAGATGCCAAAGGCGATTGCGAGAGAAACATAGAAAGCGGTCCAGAGGGCGACGCTGCGCAGCCCAGTGACGATATGGCGATTGCGATAAGCAAAGATAAAATCGAAGAGCAGAACTATTGCTAGGCCGCCCAGCGTGACGCTCCACGCTAGGAAACTCGTATGGTTGCTGATCACCTCGCTAGCCTAGTCGCTAGGCTAGCTCTGTGGCCCTTACTAGTGAAGATGAGATGAAGAAGCATGTGCGCGCGATCGCACGCATAGACCCTGCCTTCGCTCCTATCATCAAAAGGAGTCCGCTCTGCACTATTAATCGCAAACGCCCGAGCCGCGGTCATTATGAAACTCTAGTCACCTCCATCATCTCGCAACAATTGGCCGTTAAAGCAGCTGACACAATCCGCGATCGAGTCCGGGTGGCGGCAGGCGGGTCGCTCACCCCAGAGGCGCTCGTTGCTCTATCAGCAGCAGATTTACGTACCGTTGGAGTGAGCGGTGCCAAGGCCCGCGCCATCGATGAGTTGACCCAAGCAACTCTGTCTGGCGCCATCGAATTTAAGAAATTTTCCAAACTGAGCAATGCAGAAATTTCAGAAGAGCTAACTGCGCTCTGGGGCATCGGACGTTGGACTGTCGAAATGTTTTTAATGTTTCACTTGGGCCGTTTAGATTTGTGGCCCGTCGGTGATCTCGCAATGCGGCGTGGGTGGGAGCGAATTCATCACCTCAAAGAGGAGATAGATCCAAGGAAGCTCGATCTTTTCAGCGATAAATTTGCAGGACGACAGAGCATCGTTGCCTGGTATTGCTGGCGTGCGACCGAAGGGGACTCCTCCGATTGGTAAATGATTAGTTGATAAGAATCACTT
>CAIUIT010000018.1 GCA_903899375.1 uncultured Actinomycetes bacterium | reverse complement strand
CGTTGACTACATGTTCGCGTGAGAGTCAGGACTGAGAATACGTTTAGCGGACTACGCTCGTAGAAGCTCTGTGTCAATGCTAGAGGACCCGGGTTCGATTCCCGGCACCTCCACAAAATGCGAGGCAGAAAGAATGGCAACATTTTCTCTGCCTCGCGAGGCTCATGCCTTCGGATGAGCCAAGAGAAAATTAACCAATTTAGTTGCAAAATCCGATGCCAACGTCGGAACATGGTGACCACCAGCGATCGACCATAGTTCTACCGTGGTCTTGTTCGCACAACCAAAGTAGTCACTGACCGTTGTTTCATTACCCGGGATGCTGCTTTCAATATTGATTTTAGTCGGTGATGTATTCGGTTTTGCGCTGCACTTATCTAACTTCGCCCAGTCGGCAATTGTTTCTGCAGCTCCCGGATAGGGAGCCACAAGGGCCCCTCCCAGGTAGGCGATCGTCTCGTCAGCGGTTCCCCAGATCTGTAGCACTGTTATGGGCTGGCTTGGTTTACACATCGATTGATCTTTATACGTGGCTCCAGCAAAACTGGCGATTGCAGCGATTCGATCAGAATCGCTGCAAGCCATGTGATGAGACATGAAGCCACCATTGGAGTGACCCACAACGTAGATACGCTTTTGATCAACGCTATATTTCTTCGATACTGAGTTGATGATGCTCATGATGTAAGCCTCATCGTCCACTTTTGATCCATAAAAGTTGCAACAAGCCGGAGTTGCATTCCAGAATTGCAGACCGTTGTTATCTAGCGAACCATCGGGGGCAACGTAAAGAATTCCCCGTGCATCTGCGACTGGTCCCAATTTCAAATATTTCTCGGTGTCAGCTCCTGAGGAGGTATATCCGTGAAGGGCGATGATTAACGGCGCAGGATTGGACTTGCTGTAGAGAGATGGCACCTGAAGTTTGAATGGTCGAGAACCCGGAAAATTAACTACCTTTGCTTTCGTCGAAGCTACTTTAGGAGTCGACTTTGCGATCGAGGCCTGGGAATTCGTTGAGGCAGCGTTAGAAAAAGCTGTACCTGGGATCGCCACGATCATCGTTATCGTGACGATCGTGGCGAGTAAACGGCGCACTAGCGACCCTCTAATTCTTCTTAAGCAAATCCCGAATTTCACGCAGTAGTAATACATCTTCTGGTTCGGGAGCTGGAGCGGCTTCAGATTCCAAGTGGCGGCGATGTGCGCTGATTCGATTTATGGGTAGAACAATGAAGAAGTAGAGAACGGCGGCGATGATTAAGAAGTTTACGATGGCATTGAGAAATGCAGCCCAATCAAAGGCAACTCCGTGAATAATGAAGGCACCGCCGTGAATACCTCCACCACCAAATACTTGGATGAGGGGCTGAATAAATGATTTTGTTAATTGGGTAACGATCCCGGTGAAGGCAGCGCCAACCACAACAGCGATAGCGAGGTCGATGACATTTCCCCGAAGAATGAACTCTTTAAATCCTTTTAACATTGTGGCTCCTTTTGCGCTGATTCAAGAAATACAGATTAAGGGCATTGAATAGTTGTAAGAGTTAGATTCTGTATCCGCCCTACCGAAACAGATTCTTACCTTGGGAATATTAACGGGAATTCTTAAAGATTTTGCTTTGAATGGTGGGTATGGACAGAGAAGGGTATGGACAGAGAAGGGTATGGACAGAGAAGGGTATGGACAGAGAAGGGTAAGGAGAGAGCTCGCCTAGGCGATTTCGTCGATCCGCCGAGCCTCTAACCGAAACTGTTTTCCCTCGGGAGAAGTCCACTCGCACGAGCCATCCGCATAAGAGAGTAATTTCCAACCGCCATGAGTCTTCATCCGGTGATGGCGCCGGCAGAGGAGTCCGAGATTTTCTTGAGATGTTTCGCCTCCTTTTTCCCAAGGAATCGCATGATCAATGTCGCAAACACGTGCGGGCTGTCTACACCCCGGGAATCGGCATCTTCGATCTCGCGCGACAATAAAGTCAACCAAAGCTTGAGGGGGTTCATATGTGAGCCGTCCATAATCGAGGAGATTTCCAGAGATCGGATCGGTGATAAATCGCCGCCACTTTGCATCACTAGCCAGAGTTCTTGCTACCGACGCAGGAATTTCTCCAAAACCCGCCAAAAGTCCTGGGTTCTCGTTGAGACCGAGGAAGGTGGGTAGATCCAGGGTTAAGTTTAAAGTGACGGGGCGACCATGTGCCAGATTTTGATCCGAAGAATTCACTAAGAATTGTTCAGCAATATTCGCGAGAGCATCGGCGCGAAGCTGGTCAAGTGTCAACGGTTCGATGTTGGCAACAATGAAGTCGGGAAGCGGATCGTGATCGCCGCGAGAGGAGAGTGGCGAAGCATTTGCCACAGGCGAAGCATTTGCCATCACAGCCGCCATATTCTTGTCACGATTTGCTCGAGCCAACTTATCGATCGCCAACCAGACCGATTGGGCTTCAGATGCGGGGAGTAGCGCCATGATCTGCGCCATTCCATATGGCTGTGGGGTGATGGTCACGCGACGAGCTTGGGCAGCCTGCGATACTCCAACTTCAAATTCCACCGGATCCATCTTCGCCACGATACTTCTGACTTTATGAGTGACTTGAGCTGGAGTGTGAAATTCTGAATAGGCGATGGCTGTAGCTTCCAAATATTTAAGTTGATCTGGGTCTATACCGCGACGCAGAAGTGCCGAACTCTCTTTAGCGATAACCGTAGCTTGAGCACTGGATATTTCACCGTTGGCCAACGCGGTACATGTTGCCGGCAGATGTTGTGTCAGCACTCGGGCAACATCGATTCTGGACTGGGCAGTCACCGGAGCCAAGTTGAGTGCGCTGGCGATCTCTTCGCGCTGCGGGTCATCGACATCTGAGTAATTTCCCCGATCTGCACTTGGCTCCGAGCCCGCAACTGCCACGATCGCAATCTGCATAAGCGCTTGTAACCACCCACCCTGTCTTTCGAGGGCTGCCAGGTAATCAACGCGACCAGAGGCGTTAAGTGAATTGGGATCGATCTTGATGAGTTCGACGAGTACGTCGATACCAGGAGTTTGCTCGAGCAAATCCTTTGTGCGCTCTTCGTTCATGAGTTAATTCTTGGGGAGGGGTCTGACAATCGCTTCGGAAAATTAGGAGATTCGAAAGGTTCTGTGGATAACGGATAGTAGGAGTCGTGCAGGTAGGAGTCGTGCAGGTAGGAGTCGTGCAGGTAGGAGTCGTGCAGGTAGGAGTCGTGCAGGTAGGAGTCGTGCAGGTAGATGGCAGGCGCAAATTCATGGATGGATTGACTCGGGAATGCGCCGATTCCTTTTTGGGTTCTATACTTGTGTTAGTTGAATTTTCAATCACCAGAGATAGGCGTGTGCCATGCCAGCAGTAACAGTTAGCGACCTAACCGTCCTGCCTCGTGTAGCGGCTGACCCACAGGGCAAGGTGCGGCGCGTAAAGAGCGTTACAACAGCCCCACAAGGTTTTGAAGGAGAAGGCTTCCCGGTTCGTCGCGCCTTCGCCGGAGTCGATATGGCCGACCTAGATCCATTCATCCACCTCGATCAAATGGGTGAAGTTGAATACGCACCTGGCGAACCAAAGGGAACCCCTTGGCATCCACACCGCGGATTTGAAACAGTTACTTACATTATTGATGGAATCTTTGACCACAAAGATAATCACGGCGGCGGCGGAACCATCACCAATGGCGACACTCAGTGGATGACTGCCGGCGCAGGAATTTTGCATATCGAAACTCCACCCGAGCACCTCGTTCTCAGCGGCGGTCTATTCCACGGGTTTCAACTCTGGGTAAATCTTCCGGCAGCGAAGAAATGGTCGCAGCCCGCTTATCAAGATATTCGCGCCAAAGATGTTTCACTTTTAACAACCCCTGATGGTGGCGCACTGCTTCGTGTAATCGCAGGTGAAGTCGCCGGTCACGCCGGTCCCG
>CAIUIT010000017.1 GCA_903899375.1 uncultured Actinomycetes bacterium | reverse complement strand
GGCCAGGTGGAGCGATTTCTTAATTTCAGGATCGCGCCAGTCAAAGCGCGGGCGAATCTTTATCTTCGTCTGTCTTAGCACTGGAATAAGACAGGCCAACTGGACTACAAATCCTGCAGTAGTTCCAATTCCAAGCCAACTCGCTTGGCTGTGGGAAATGGTAGAAACCTTCCAACCTTTGGAGATATGCAAAAAGTAAATGAATACTCCAATAACAACAATATTGTTAAACACTGGGGCCCACATCATTGGGCCGAACTTTCCCTTTGCGTTTGCAACCTGCCCTAAAAGTGCGAAAAGTCCCATAAAGAAGATTTGTGGCAAGCAATAACGCATAAAGAGAACTGTGAGGTTGAACTCTGGTCGACCGACATAACTACTTGCAAAAAGTCGCACCAAGAGAGGTGCGGCAATCGTTGAAACAAGGACCAGGAGACCTAGAACGACACAGGTAGCAGTAATTAAACGCGAGACAAAAGCGGAGCCACCATCTTCTTGTCGAATGGCTCGCACTAACTGAGGAACAAAAACTGCGGTAAGTGCGCCGCCAATAATAAGGTTATACAAAATGTTTGGCATGGTGTTAGCCACATTGTAAGTATCACCCAAGAGTGTGGTTCCAAGAACGGCAACGAGAAGTAGACCGCGTATTAATCCAGTAACACGTGAGACAAATGTCCCCGCCGCCATGATGGCGGAAGATCGAACGATCGAGTTATCGCTCATTTCTTCCTTCTTCTAATACGACGAATACTTTGAATGGTTGCAGCAATAAAGAGGACGATAGCCGCTCCTGTTGTGAACCAGGTAGCGACAGGGCTGATGACAGAGAGGGCAATGGGGTAAGTAACTGGGTCGCCGAGGAGATCACCGCTAGTAGTCGTGAGTTCGATTGCAAGTTCGGAGGAACCCGATGTCAGCACAGTAAGCGGAACCATTACTTGAATCTTAGATTTTGCGGGGATCAGAAATTGTGGCAGATCGCCAATTACTACCTTGAAATTGCTGGGAATGACAGTGAGGTTCACTTTAATGTCGCTAGGAAATCCATTGGTCAAAGTAATCGGTAGGTTCTGATGAGTAGAAGTCACCGTGAATTTTCCGGGGCTTAAATGGACAAGATGGATCTGATCATACGCAGATGCAGTGAGATCACGGATCAGGTATGCGCGTCGATCCTTACTAAGGTCAGGATTGAGAATTTTTATAAGAGCTAGGCGATAGGTATCTATAGAGGTCGGGGCAATATATTTAGCAGTTTGTGAAAAATAAGTAGCTGCCTGGTTGATAGCGGAGATATCCGCAGAAGCAAGTCCAAAGCCACTATGCGATTGATAGTAGGCGGGAATCGATATCACGCGACCTAGCAAGGTTTCGAGCCGAGTGCGTGATATTGATAAAACATAATTGACTTCATGGGGTGAGAGTCGATTTACCCAGTAGGAAGAGGGATTGCCATAAGCCATAGCCTTAACGCTGGCAAACCTAGTATCCGTAATTAGTTGCGCTAACCAAGATTGCGCAAAGAGCTGACCGACACCTGCTACACCAGAAGTAAGGGTATATCCATTGCTCATCGCTTCAACTTCTTCAATAAGTGCGGGATCAATCACCCACATTCTTGTTCCTGCAGGTGGATTGAAAACCAATTTTCCTAAACGACCAGTAACCCCCAGAGATGTTGCAAGGGCATCATCAATGAATTCCCCATTGATCTGACGGTGAGTTGGCTCAGTGAGAATGACCGTCGTACTTGCTTGTGCGATAGGAGTTGAAATAAAAGTAAGTGTCAGGGCGGCGAAGAGGGCGAAGAGGCGCTTCATACTTTTAGCTCACCAGATTTTGCGATTAACTTTTTCTCATCGGGGTAGGCCAAGAGGGAGATAATTTCATCAAGCGGGAACCATCCAACATCATCGACCTCGCTCACCTGTGGAGAGAGGGTTCCTCCTACTTCACGAAAAAGGTAGTGATGTACGGTCTTATGGATTCTTTTTCCGCCAGCCATGAACCAGAAATCAATAACGCCCAACTCGCGCGAGATCTCACTTTGAATCCCAGTTTCTTCGGCGACCTCTCTGATGGCTGCCTGCTCAGGTGTCTCACCTGCTTCTATATGTCCTTTAGGGAGTGACCAGAGCAAACGTTCTCGAGTGGCATCTTTAAGGTCGCGTCTTCCTATCAAGAGCCCCTTAGTTCCAGTGCCATCTATAACCAACCCACCTGCGCTCACCTCGTCGACACGTTTGGCGTATACCGTCCGTTTTCGAGGGGGGGCTTTTTTGACAGGGGCAGTACCAGGGTCAGTTTTAACAGCAGAAGAAGAATTAGTAGGTGTGTGTGGCCCCGCAGGACGCCGTCTCCGACGTTTTTTCCGTTTCGCTTCGCCACCCGCACCAGGTGCCGGGGTCATAAGAGAAGGGTACTGCTCTAGCCTTACTCATTGTGAGTACTCAGAAACCTAATCCCCGGCAGATCGCCGCGCAATTGGCCTTGGACGCCCTCCGCCTCCACGGCCCGCTTATCACATCTCTGGCAGAGGCCTTTAAGGCCGCGGGATTTACTTTGGCTCTCGTAGGGGGTCCAGTTCGCGATGCGATCTTGGGCCGACTCGGAAACGATCTTGATTTCACGACAAATGCGCGCCCCGCAGATACCAGCAAGATCCTTAAGAAGTGGGGGGATTCAATATGGGAGACCGGTGCGGCATTTGGAACGATCGCTGCCAAAAGCGGGGATGTAACGATTGAAGTAACTACGTACCGCAGTGAAAGTTATGATCGCGAATCACGTAAACCCGATGTTAATTTTGGGGACACTATCGAGGGAGATTTATCTCGAAGAGATTTCACAGTTAATGCGATGGCTTTAGAGTTAACGGGCGAAACGCCGCTCTTCATCGATCTATTTGATGGAGCCGGCGATTTAGCTAAAAAAATTCTAAGAACCCCCGGAAGTGCAGAAACATCTTTCTCTGATGATCCACTCCGAATGATGCGAGCTGCACGATTCGTAGCCCAACTAAATTTTTCGGTAGACCCAGAAATTATTTTGGCTATCAACGAGATGTCCGGTCGCTTATCAATTATCTCAGCTGAGCGAATTCGCGATGAACTAATAAAAACGCTGATGTCAGAAAACCCTCGGCTTGGTTTACAACTTTTGGTCGAAACCGGTTTAGCTGCGATCTTCATTCCAGAACTTCCAAAACTTAAACTTGAAATTGATGAGCATCACCATCACAAAGATGTATACGAACACACGCTTACGGTTTTGGAACAAGCGATTGCTCACGAAGATCGTTTGGGAGGGCCAAACTTAACTATCAGGTTGGCAGCGTTGATGCACGATATCGGAAAACCTCGAACTCGAGAATTAATTCCTGGCGGCGGAGTTTCTTTCCATCACCATGAAGTCGTCGGCGCCAAAATGACGAAGAAGCGCTTGGTTGAGTTACGTTTCGATAGCAAGACGGTTGAAGAAGTTTCCACTCTAGTTTTCTTACATCTGCGCTTTCATGGCTACGGCAGCGGAGAGTGGACTGATTCAGCCGTCCGCCGCTACATTCGAGATGCGGGACCATTGTTAAATCATCTTCATGTACTCACCCGCGCAGATTGCACCACTCGAAATCAAAGAAAAGCTGATCAATTATCTCGAACCTACGATTCTCTTGAAGAACGTATAGAGGAGCTCAAGGCGCAAGAGGAGTTAGACCGCATCCGTCCTGATTTAGATGGTGAGAGGATTATGGAGATTCTGGGCATCAGACCTTCACGGTTAGTGGGTGAGGCGTATGACTATCTCTTGGAGCTGCGGATGGAGCGTGGACCGTTAGGCGAGGAACAGGCGACGAGAGAGCTACTTGCCTGGGCGAGCGATAAAGAACTTGGACGGCCTCAGTAACAGCAATGAAGTTAATGCGAAAGCCACTGTTGTAATTAGTGGTAGCTCTATGGATTTGCCACTCTTTGGGAGCACTATTGCTGCAATAAGTGCTCCAACGACGATGATTGCGTTTACAGCGACGTCATAAAAGGCGAAAACTCGGCCACGGTATTCATCTGCTATTTGAGATTGAACCAAAGCATCGTTTGTTACTTTTACAGCCTGTCCGCTAGCCGCTATAAAAAATGCGGTGGTTAGGAGCAACCACTCTTGGGGAATAAATGCGAAGAAAATTAAGAAGGTTATTGGTGCGATCATCATTAAACGTATCCAACGGTGTCGTCCAAAATAGGAAACGAAGTACGGCGTAATAAATGATCCAACGCCAAATCCAACCCCAGCTACCCCTAACGCAAATCCAAAGCCAGCAAGTCCAGCATCCGGATTGGAGGATGGATTAAATGTATTGCGTTCCAGTAAAAGGCCCATCAAGGTCAGAGCCGTAAGCCCACCCCGTTGAATAGCTGTGGTGAAAATGCCACGAAGCGCATCGGGGTGGTTCTTTAAAATGTTCCAACCTTCTTTCAATTCACCAAGACCACGGAATTGTGCGGGAGTTTCATGAGCAGCAGGACCAATTTCCATCCTTGAAATCCGCCTAGTAAAGTAAGCGCTAGCCAAATATAAGCACATAGCAATTAGGATCACTTTTGCATCTGAGAGATCGCTCTTTCCATGTGCATCAAATAATTTCTTAACTCCAATACCAAACCCACCACCAATAACCACACCAATACTTCCGCCAGTCACAGCAAGCGCATTCGCGGAGATTAATTCATCTTTTGTAACGATAAGCGGTAGACCGGCTGATAACCCCGAAAGAATCAACCTGTTGATTCCAAAGGCAACTAGAACTAGGAGAGTCAATGGAACTCCGGTCGCTCCAGATTTAATCAATACAGTAATAAGCACCAAGTCCAGAGCTCGAACCAGATTCGAGATTTGGACGATTCGTTGCCGGGAGAAGCGATCCAGAAAAATTCCCGCGTATGGTCCTACAAGAGAGTAAGGAAGGAGAACGACGGCAAAGGCGGTCGCAGCGCCCACTGCATTGGGTTGGCGTTCTGGGGAAAAGAGAACGAAGGATGCCAGGGCGGACTGAAATATTCCATCGCCCACCTGACCCAACCATCGGATCGTCAGAATCTGCGGCAATTTACTTCCCGGGTGGAATCTCCATTTCGCGCTCATTCCAACCCTCTTCATAACGCCAAGCGTAGTTAGTAATAAAGGTTTATTCTTGGCAACTATGTTGGCCGTCTTGTGGAGTCGCCGTGATGCGATTGATTATTCACTTAAACGCAGAGCTACGTTAATCGCACTCTTCAAAGGGACAACTTCGGGTCTGGATGCGTGCGATGCCGATCCATATCTTAAGAGCGCCGCTAAGTACCATGGCGAACGCGTTGCGCGACTCTGCCCGGTTTGTCGGAAAGAGGAGATGGTTGAACTTCGATATACCTTTGGAGATCAACTCGGTCAGTACTCAGGCCGCATTAAGACTTCAAGTGAAATTGCAGAGATGCAGAACGAATATGGGGAATTTCGCGTCTATATCGTCGAAGTATGCATGGGGTGCGGTTGGCATCACCTGATCTACTCTTTTAGATTGGGCGATGGAAGGTATCGAAAACCACCACGTAAGGTGCGAACCCTCGAAGATGAGGACTACGCCAGCAGCGCAGGGCGGTAACCTTTCCGCATGGAAAAACCCACCCGCGAGAACCTTCGAACCTGGTTTATTCGTGGTGCGATCTTCACCATTGGCGGAGGATTCGTCATAGGTACCTACCTTTTCTCTTACGCGTATTTCACCGTAAAAATTCCAGATCCTAATCAATATGTAAATAGCCAGGCCACAATCATCCAATATGCCGATGGCTCTGAAATTGGTCGGGTAGGCGCCCAGGACCGCACCAGCGTTCAGCTCGCGAGTATTCCTATTAATGTGCGCCACGCGATCATGGCCGCCGAAGATCGCAACTTCTATACAGAGCACGCCTTTAGCCCAACCGGAATTCTGCGCGCACTGTGGCACGACCTGCGCGGTGGATCCCTTCAAGGTGGATCAACTATCACTCAGCAATATGCAAAGACAGCATTCCTTTCACCGCAGCAAAGCGTTCAGAGAAAGATTAAAGAGATTGTTATCGCAGTAAAGCTGGAGCAACAACTTTCAAAAGATCAGATTTTGGAGAATTACCTCAATACAATTTACTTTGGTCGCGGGGCATACGGTGTACAAACAGGTTCACAAGTTTTCTTTGGAAGAACAGTTGATCAGTTGAGCATCTCACAAGCAGCGGTGCTCGCCAGCGTGTTGAACGCTCCAGGTTTTTATGATCCCGCCAACGGCCCAACCTATTTGGCTCGCTTAAAAGCACGGTGGAAATATGTTTTAGATGGAATGGTCAAAGCTAAGTGGTTAACGCCAACCCAAGAAGCAAAACAAGTCTTCCCTTTCATTCAACCTAGGGTCTCACCTGGTTCGCTAGCTGGACCAAAGGGATATGTCATTTCATGGATCGAAAATCAACTGCAGCAATATGGATTTACTCAAGATCAATTAATGCAGGGTGGGCTAGTTGTTAAGACCACACTCGTTAAAAAGGATCAAGAGGCTGCAGTAGATGCCGTATCAAAACGCACTCCTAAAGCTCCATTTACAAATTTGCGCATCGCTTTGGTGTCGATACAACCAGGTACTGGAGCTGTTTTAGCGCTTTATGGCGGACAAGACTATTTAAAGAGCCAATACAACAATGCCACGCAGGCAACAACACAAGCTGGTTCTTCTTTTAAACCCTTCGCCCTCACCGCCGCACTCGAAGCTGGGATTAGCTTGCAATCGGTTTGGAACGGTCGTTCCCCACAAGTCTTCTACGATCCTGGCTCACAAGGGCCATATGCTGTTTTCAATTATGGCAACGAGCAATTTAAAAACATAAACCTCTTGGATGCAATCGCTAACTCCGTTAACACCGTCTTTGTTCCTCTTGGAATCAAGGTGGGCCCAGATAAAGTTATCGATGTTGCCAGACGCGCCGGAATCCCAGCATCGGTAAATATGGTCTCTGGACCTTCAGTAACTCTCGGAGTGGCAAGCCCTCACGTTATTGATGTGGCATCGGCATATGCCACCTTTGCTGCGCAAGGTATCTATGCCAAGCCTTATATCGTCTCCCAAGTCTTGGGCAACAATGGTGGGATTTTGTATCAAGCTCAACCACAGTCAAGCCAAGTTTTTGCTAGTGATGTGATGGCAGATCTTACGACTGCACTTCAAACAGTCACAACGTATGGAACAGCTTCAGGAGCTGTCGCCGATCTCGGTAGGCCCAGTGCGGGAAAGACAGGCACCACCACAGATAATGCCAGTGCCTGGTTCTCGGGGTATGTACCGCAAATGGCAACTAGCGTTGCGTTTTTTAGAGATAACGCTTCACAATCACTCAACGGTATTGGCGGAATGAATGCCGTTACCGGCGGAACTTTCCCAGCCCGAATTTGGGATCTATATATGAAAGAGGCGCTGGTTCATGTTCCAATCATGGACTTCCCACCAGCGTCCAATATTGGTGGAGTTGATCCAGTACCTATGCAGAGCGCGGTGCCAACAATGGATCCCGCCCTTGCGATTTCTCCAAAGCCAACTCCAAAGCCAGCACCAGCACCTAAGAAGAAAAAGTAAAAAGCAGAGAATCGATGCGGCTTTCCTTCTTAACAAAGGCCGTCCTGGCTCTTACGTTATTTGCGGCGCTTCTCTCTTTCGCCAAATTTGATCATTGTTACAACACGAATTGGTCTGGCGTTGGAGTTGATTCTCATGAATGTTATAGCGACCTACCTGCACTCTTTGATGCACGCGGCCTAGTGCATCACGTCTGGCCGTATTCAAGTTCCACTAATTCGGTGGAATATCCTCCACTTACTGGCGTCGTAATGTGGGCAACGGCTTTAGTCACGCCAGAAGGTATCTACTCCGATAAATATTATTTTCTCATCAATGTGGCTCTATTGGCATTTCTCTTCATTGCGATTGCATTTGTAGTCTCGAAAATAAATCCTAAAAAGTGGTATCTACTTCCCCTGTTACCAGCGGTTATAGCATCGCTTTATATCAACTGGGACCTTTGGGCGGTTCTCAGTGCGGTTGCTTCGATTTATTGGTTCGACCGAAAACGATATGGGTTAAGTGCTGTTGTATTGGCGATCTCTATAGCAACTAAATTTTTCCCCATTGTTTTACTTATTCCAATGGCACTCATCTTCATTCGCCAAGGAGAGATTCGGCGCGGGGTTCGTTACATTGCACAAACTCTTCTCTTATGGATTGTGATAAACCTGCCCTTTGCGTTGACAACACCAACAGGGTGGTGGAGATTTTTTAAGTTAAACAGTTCCAGGCCGGCAGATCTTGGCTCGATCTGGCAGGCTCTCAATATTTTTAAGGTTAATCCGCCAGCTATCAATTTCTTGTGGAGTGCGCTATTTATCATCACCTCCCTTGCCGTGTTTGCATTTCTGTTACGTCGCGCAGTTACCCCAAAGTTGGCAGAGATCGCCTTTATATTTGTCGCGCTCTTTACCGCTTTCAATAAGGTGTACTCCCCGCAATATGTTCTCTGGTTGGCTCCGCTGGGTGTGATAGCCCTGGTCAATAATCGAGATCGCTGGGCGTTCTGGGTTTGGCAGGCAAGCGAAGGGATCTACCACTTCGCCATTTGGGAATATCTCGCCAGCTTTGCTGGAGCCAAGTTCTCCCTTCCCGCCCGCTGGTATGCGGCGGCGATCTTTCTTCGCGTCGGCGCCAGCCTGATTTTCGCCCTCAAACTCCTCTTATCCACACCTATTCCAGCGCCCCCAGAGGAGGAATTTCTCCTATCTGACGTGGTGGATTAGGCTTACCCTTCCTCACGCGAACAGGGCACCCGTCCTTTCCGCTTTAGGAGCAGTAACCCTCCTGTCGTGGAAATCCCACGGCCGCTTTAGTCCAGAGGAGGTGGGGTTAACGCATGCGTCATTATGAAATCATGGTCATTCTCGATCCAGACCTAGAAGAACGCACAGTCGCACCAAGTCTTGAGACATATCTCAAGATCATCAAAGACAGTGGTGGAACAGTCGACAAGCTCGATATTTGGGGCCGTCGCCGTATGACCTTCGAAATCAATAAGAAGGCCGAAGGCATCTACGCCGTTGCTGACCTGCACTGTGGTCCAGATGCGATCAAAGAACTTGATCGCCAACTCAATTTGAACGAGGCCGTGCTTCGCACCAAGGTCGTTCGTCCAGATCAACTCAACTCATAATCAGTCACTAGTTAAGCGAGAGAAAAATGGCAGCTGGCGATACAACAATCACAATGATCGGTAACTTAACAAGCGATCCTGAACTGCGCTTCACACCATCTGGTGCTGCTGTCGCAAAGTTCACCGTTGCATCAACTCCTCGTTATCTCGATAAGGCAACGAACGAGTGGAAAGATGGCGACAGCCTCTTTCTTAATTGCCAAATTTGGCGTCAAGCTGCAGAGAATGTTGCAGAATC
>CAIUIT010000016.1 GCA_903899375.1 uncultured Actinomycetes bacterium | reverse complement strand
CTGCCTCTAGCTTACGTACGCCAGCGATGATCTCCTTGAGAGCCTTTGCAGGCAAGAAGCGAACCTTCTTGCTCGCCTTAATCTGAATGGTCTCACCGGTAAATGGGTTGCGACCCTTACGAGCAGGACGGTCAACCTTCTTAAACTTACCGAAATCATTAATCATGACATCGTCGCCCTTTGAGATGTTGCGGACGATTGCGTCAAAAACTACGTCGACAGCGCGTGCTGCCTCTTTCTTGCTATCTCCGAACTGTGGAGCCAAGTATGCAATGAACTGGGCCTTGTTCATAAATTCCCCTTAAATACGTGATTTATTAGGCATTTGCCTACATAAAAGAAATCTACGCGCCTAGAAGTAAAAGTGGCTCTATTAATTGCGGTGTGTCGCAAGTGAAAAAGTGCACTATTTACGCGTAAAAAACTCTATATCAGCGGTCGAGAGTTATCGTTCCACTCAAAAGAGATGCGAATTATGAGCGCGCTGGAAGGGTTTTAGGCTTGTACGAAGGGCGAGAGCTCTCGTAAGCAGTCACAAAATCTATATTTTTCAGCGTTAAACCGATGTCATCGAGGCCCTCCATAAGGCGCCAGCGAGTGTAATCATCGAGTTCAAAGGGGTAAACCTCATTGCCCAGACGCACATTCTTCGCTTCCAAGTCGACAGTTACCGAAGCAGTTGGATCTTCTTCAATGGCAGCCCATATCTTCTCCACATTTTCTTGGGGCAAAATAACGGTGAGCAAGCCGCCTTTGAGAGAGTTGCCGCGGAAGATGTCGGCAAAACGGCTAGAGATGACAGCTTTAAAGCCATAATTTTGTAGCGCCCAGACAGCGTGTTCCCGAGATGAACCGGTTCCAAAATCCACGCCTGCTACCAGAATGGTTGCCGCCTTATATTGCGGCTGATTCAAGACAAACTCTGGATCATTACGCCATGCGGCAAAGAGACCATCTTCAAAACCGCTCTTAGTAACGCGCTTGAGGTAAACAGCAGGGATGATCTGATCGGTATCAACATTCGAACGTCGAAGTGGAATTGCAGTACCGGTATGTGTCACAAATTTTTCCATGATGCTCCTTAGAGATCTGCAGGTGATGAAAGAGTTCCGCGGATTGCAGTAGCTGCGGCTACAAGTGGGCTCACCAGGTGAGTACGACCACCCTTGCCCTGACGACCTTCAAAGTTACGATTTGATGTTGATGCAGAACGCTCACCGACGGCCAATTGATCTGGGTTCATTCCAAGACACATAGAGCAACCTGCATTGCGCCACTCTGCACCGAAATCGATAAAGACCTTATCTAAACCCTCTTCTTCTGCTTGCAAACGAACGCGAGCTGAACCGGGAACAACAAGCATGCGAACCGAATCTGCCTTCTTCTTGCCTTTTAAGATAGCCGCAGCTGCCCGCAGATCTTCGATGCGACCGTTGGTGCAGGAACCAAGAAAGATAGTGTCGACCTTAATGGACTTAAGCGGCACGCCAGCTTCAAGACCCATGTAGGTGAGGGCACGCTCTGCAGCTCCTCGCTCTTCAATGTCAGCGATTTCTGCTGGGTTTGGAACCGATGCATTCAGGGGCAATCCTTGTCCGGGATTTGTGCCCCAGGTGACGAAAGGTGCTAATTCCTCGGCCTTGAGGGAGATCTCAACATCAAACTTTGCATCGGCATCGGTAGTGAGCGTCTTCCAATACGCAAGGGCGGCATCCCAATCGGCACCTTGAGGTGCATGTGGCTTGGTCCGTACGTATTCAAAGGTCTTCTCATCAGGTGCAATCAAGCCAGCGCGAGCGCCTGCTTCGATCGACATGTTACAGATGGTCATGCGACCTTCCATAGAGAGGGCGCGAATGGCAGAACCGCGATACTCGATTACGTAGCCCTGCCCCCCGCCAGTGCCAATCTTTGCAATGATCGCCAAAATGACATCCTTTGCGGTGACGCCATCTGGAAGTACACCATCCACGTTGATTGCCATCGTTTTAGGGCGAACCAAAGGCAGAGTCTGAGTTGCCAGTACATGCTCAACTTCGGAAGTTCCAATTCCAAATGCAAGTGCTCCAAATGCGCCATGGGTCGAAGTATGCGAATCGCCGCAGACAATTGTCATTCCAGGTTGCGTGAGTCCAAGTTGTGGACCTACAACGTGAACAATTCCTTGCTCGGCATCTCCGAGAGAGTGGATGCGAACCCCAAATTCTGCACAGTTTTGCCGCAAGGTATCTACCTGCAATTTAGAGACGGGATCGGCAATCGGCAGATCAATATTCAAAGTTGGCGTGTTGTGATCTTCCGTGGCAATGGTGAGATCAGGGCGGCGCACTTGGCGGCCAGCAAGACGCAATCCATCAAAGGCTTGGGCAGAGGTAACTTCATGAATCAGGTGAAGGTCGATGTAAATGAGGTCTGGCTCGCCCTGCGCGCTACGCACAATATGTTCGCCCCAGATCTTCTCGGCTAGAGTTTTGCTCATTCCCACTCCTTCGTTTGACGAAATTCATCCCAGATCTTGCATCTCAAAGTCTGAGATGGCATTATCAGAGTATGGACACAAAGAATAGCGGAGTCGGCGTATTAGACAAATCTGTGCGCATTTTGGCCACCCTGGAAGCGGGGCCCCATTCACTCGCCGAATTGGTTGCCGCCACCGGGATCGCCCGTCCGACTGCGCACCGATTAGCTGTCGCACTAGAATTCCATCGCCTAGTTACGCGTGATCTGCTGGGTCGCTTTGTACTTGGTGCCCGCTCCGCCGAATTAGCCTCTGCCGCAGGCGAGGATCGCCTTCTCTCTGTGGCCCCACCAGCGCTATCTGCCTTACGCGATGCTTGCGGTGAAAGCGCTCAGCTTTATCGTCGCCAAGGAGATTTACGAATCTGTGTAGCAACTGCAGAGCGGCTATCTGGTCTGCGAGATTCAGTTCCGGTGGGAACCGTCATCACTATGCAGGCAGGGTCGGCCGCGCAGATTCTCTTGGCGTGGGAAGAGCCCGATAAATTGCATCGCGGATTAACAAATGCAAAATTTACTGCCGCTACCCTTTCTGCGGTCCGTCGCCGCGGTTGGGCGCAATCCGTGGGAGAACGGGAAGTTGGCGTCGCTTCCGTAAGCGCGCCCGTGCGCGGTCCCAATAACAAGGTAATCGCTGCGGTAAGTATCAGCGGCCCAATGGAACGTCTAGGTCGGCAACCAGGGCGCGCTCATGCGGCCCAAGTTATGGCTACTGCAGCACGACTCAGCGAGTATTTAATTCAAGCGAAAGATAAGTAAATTAGCGCGCGTAGACCGCGAAGAAGTCACGACTACTCTGGCTGAAATATCGTTTTGCCGGGCGCGTAAATGCGACTAACTTAACTGGGTCTTTCATGACTCCAGATTTCGTTGTTGGGTACCACATGTAAGAAATCCACTGTTGGTTTATGTCGAGTTCCATAGCGCGAACCGCTCCTGCGGTTTTCAGAAGGTCTGCCAAACTTTGCACAGATAGTGCATTTCCAGCTACGTAAATTACATTTCCGTTTGTATCGACTCCAAGGCCAGATCTCCACACCAGGTGCGCATTTTTGACTGTCCAGCCCCACTTTTGCAGGACGCTCTCGTTGAGATTTGGGGTGATGACGCCATGATCAATTAACATGCTCAAATTTTGACGAGCGGAGACGACAGTTGAATTCATAGAAACTTCGCTCCCCCACGATCCAATATCGAGGTGACCATCTGAGTAGATAACAAGACTTGCTTTTCCATCTACAAGTGGCTTGAGGAGAACACCGTTTTGATAGTAACCACCAAGAGAATCTTTGATCTTAAAAGCGCTATTGAATGTTGCTGCTAATCCGGTGAGATCAGATCCTTGGAGAAAATCGGTGGATCCCAGCTTGGGCAACTTGCCGGGTTCAGAAAAACCTGGATGCTGCACAAATCGCAGGAGAGAGCTCTGCATGATTGCTATCCCGGCCAAATATGAGGTGTGCTGTTGATCTGGACGTAAAAAACCCACTTGAATCGCTGGTTGTCCATTGACCTTATAGACCGTCTTTAGGTCGCCCTCGCCTGGCAATGCGGGAGTGACAACGCTAGGAATAGTTTTCCCAATATGAAGAGCGTCTTGCGCGAGCAATTGTGCGGCACTTTGATCAAGCGCGCCGCCAACCTTTGGTTTCTTTACGTCGTACTGAACGTTTTCCAAAGATGTGATTACCGATCCAAGATAATGATTTCGGCCCCATTCGGCTAACCGGGCCGATACGGGATCGGTACCTGGAGCGAGCAAGGCGGTGCTCACAGACCAGAGAATTACGACAAGAAAGAGAGAGGGGGCTCCGACCGCTATTCGCTTTAAATTGCTCGCCTTCTTTACCCACTGTGCGATAAGCGATGAACGTTGTTTAGTCCATTTCATACAGCGATGATACCTGTCAACGTTGAGAAATCTTGCGGAAAATAGCTGGTGGCATTGTCGCAAATACCATAGCCACATATTTAAGTATGGAGGGAGCCCATGTGACCACTTTCTTTGACGAAATTGCTCTCACTCCATATTGAGCGCATTCCTCTGTAGTTATAGAGAAAGGAGCAATGGCCATTCCTGCGGTCATCTTGCTCTTAACAAATCCTGGACGAAGAATTTTTATCTTTACACCGCTGCCTTGCAATTTCGCAGAAAGCCCACGCGCATAAAAATCGAGACCGGCTTTTGTGGATCCGTAGGCAAAATTATCATCACGAGGGCGAACCTGAGCGAAAGAGCTGATAACCAGAATCGTTCCATGTGCTTGGATCTTCATGCGCTCTGCGATCAAGGCAAGAAGATGTACCGAACCCAGGTAGTTCACACCCATCGCCTCAACAAGATTTTCAGTATCACTTTTATCGGGGTTATTACCAAGAACGCCAACGGCGATAATCGCCAAGTCAAGATCGCCCTTATCAAAAATAGCTTCGACTACCCGCTCGCGGGCGGCCCTATCGGTTACGTCAAGCGCATAATCCCCGCTTCGACCAACCAGAATAACTTCACGCGATTTATCTTCCGGTAGTTGTGAAACGATCGCTAAGCCGATTTCACTCTTAGCGCCAATCAGGGCGATACGTCCGGGGTTCTTAAATCCATTTAACATAGGTGAAGCCTCCTGGCTTGATCGGATTGCCATAACCCCGTGGGATCCATGGTACGTCTAATATCGCGCCATTGATTAATCTGCGGATACATGAGTGGTATTAACTCCGGACTTACTCGTGAATCTTTGATTAAGTAGACGCGCCCACCTGCTGCCACCAACTCTTCATCAAATCCTCGAAGAAACTGCTCAAGTCCTGGTACTGCCATTGAATAATCGAGAGTGAGAGTCCATCCCGACCGAGGGAAACTGAGTGGAGCCTGCGATGCGTTTCCGAATTTCTTCAAGACTCCAAGGAAAGAAGCCGCCTTTAAATCGCGCAATCCACGGAAGAGGCGATCAAAGATTTCTTCCTTGCCAATATCAATGACAAATTGGTATTGCAAAAATCCTGTATCGCCATAAATACGGTTCCAATGGCTGATGCCATCGAGCGGGTGCATGTATTTGGTGAGGGCTACCGCACCATCTTTCAGCGGTTTGCGGTACCAGATTTCATTAAACGCACTCACGGTGAGAGGTGTTATAAAATTCTTACCCGCGAGAGAAGGCAGAGATGGTCCAGTCGATTCTGATTCTTTGGCTTTGACTGGTGTGGACCCGTAATTACCAAGGCTCACCACTCCCCTGCCGCGATAATCTCCCGAGAGATCGATCCAAGCCACCGTGTGCTCGTAATCATTATCGGAGCGATTCAGCAACTCGATCATTTCACTTAAATTCTTTACCCGATGCTCAATAACATCTACCGAATTGGATTGCAGCGCGTGTAGTTCAATTTCAATTTCTATTACGACTCCCGTGAGACCGAGTCCGCCAACCGTCGCCCAAAATTCTGGGTCATTGGGGGTTAAATTCACGATCCCCCCTGATGCCAGCATCAGGGTTATTCGCCGGACGCATTGCGAAAACGAACCTGTTCTATGATGAGACTTTCCATGAATGTCGGCGGCAATCGCTCCACCCATCGTGACAAAACCCGTTCCCGGGACTACCGGGGGAAAGAGGGATTTCTCTAGTGCAGCACGCTCCAGGGCAGCCACAGTGACACCCGCGCCAACGACCGCGGTCCTGCTTTGCATATCGATGCTTATCCCATTAAATGCGGCGAGATCAATCAGCGTTCCACCAGAGTTCAGTGCGGAATCTCCGTAGCTGCGATGCAGTCCAATTGGCAGCAGGCCTCGAACGGATTTAGATGTTGAAACGAGTTCTTGTATCTGCTCGACGGTTGAAGCCGCTGCGCGCGAACTCAATGAGTGGAAATTGTTTCCCCACCCCGACGTCAACTGGGGGCTATTTATTTGCATAAACCGTAAGGATCAAAAGCAGCGCAGTAGTGGCACCAGCTCCAAGGAAGTACCAATCGTTAAACATAACCTCCTCGGGCGATTCGCCACTATTCTTCTCAACTGCAAGTATGTAGCGAAGAAGCGCGAAGGTCACAGTGATGACCGATATCTCTGCGTAAGGGTGGGTGCCAGTGAGCGAGAATGCCCACAGGCTGTATGCGGTTAATGTAACCCCGATGGCAACGGTAAGTACT
>CAIUIT010000015.1 GCA_903899375.1 uncultured Actinomycetes bacterium | reverse complement strand
GTCAATGCGTAAATTAGTGCTCAAATTGATGAATGTCAATGTATGATTGGCCTATGTCAGTCGCCGTGTCGCTCACCAAGTCCCCCGCCGAGGTCACCTCGCTCGCGGCACAATTTAAAGCACTGGGCGATCCCACACGCCTGGACCTGATCATTAATGTGGCAGCGAGCACCGGCGCAGAAGCCTGCGTCTGCGACCTCACTCCAGAAACCGGTCTTACTCAAGGCACGGTAAGCCATCACCTGCGGATTCTTGTTGAGGCTGGACTGCTCGAGCGTTCCCAGCGCGGAAAATGGTCGTATTACTCCCTCACTGCGGTCGCCAAAGAAATACTTAAATCTCTCAACATTTCCCAACCCGCGCGAAAATCTTCAAAAGCTAACTGCTAAATCCTTGACAGCAAAACACTTAACCTTTAAGTTAAGTGTTGATGAAGACCAACGCACCAACCCTCAACTTAGATCTTGTCTTCGACGCACTAGGCAGCGCCCATCGTAGAGAGATCATTTCCTTGCTCGGCCTGCAACCGGTCTCTATTAGTGATCTTGCGTTACAACGCCATCTTTCGCTGCAGGCTATTCACAAACATGTAAACCTGCTCGTAGAAGCTGGCATGGTCACTCGCAAGAAGTCGGGAAGGGTCACCTTTCTCACTTTAAATCGCGCATCGATGCGGGAGATCCAGGATTGGGTCACCAAATTTCAAGCTCACTGGGATGGTGGAACAGAGACGCTGGAAAATTATGCGCAAACCGTTGAATTTAAGAAGAGACTCAAAAAGGAAAAGGGGAAGAGATGAAGAAATTCTTATTTATCTACAACGCAACTCCAGAGCGGGGATCAGATACTGACGAGGATTGGATGGCATGGTTTGGGGCGATCGGTGAGCACCTCATCGATGTTGGCAATCCCTTTGATGGCGGAACCCTCGTTAAGGGTGGAGCGGTCTCTGACATCACATCGTTCTCCGAATTGGTTGGGGGCTACTCCTTAATCAGCGCTGCAGATATCGATCAAGCCGCAGAGCTGGCAAAAACTTGTCCAAACGCAGCTGGAATCAGGATCTTCGAAGCAATCCCTATGTAAGCAAAGTAGACTTCGGGCAACCGAAGGAGTTTCTATGAAGGCTCTGCGCAAAGTCGAAGAGAAGCCAGGATTTGTACTGGTTGATGTACCAGAGCCTTCACCCAACCTTCGCGAGGTAAAGATTCGAGTACTTCGCACGGGTATCTGCGGAACGGATCTACATATTCAATCCTGGGATGCCTGGGCGAGCAAAACTATAAAACTTCCCATCACTCCGGGCCACGAATTTAGTGGAACTGTCGTCGAAGTTGGTGCAGAAGTCACTAGCGTTAAAGTCGGCGACTTTGTATCTGGCGAAGGTCATATCGTCTGCAATCTCTGCCGCAACTGCCGCGCCGGTCGGCGTCATTTATGTATGAACACCGTTGGAATTGGCGTTAATCGCGATGGCGCATTCGCAGAATTTATCTGTATGCCAGAATCAAATATCTGGAAGCATGAAGCAGGCATGGACCCAGATTTAGCGGCCATCTTTGATCCGCTCGGTAATGCAGTCCACGTGGCACTTTCATTTCCGCTTGTAGGTGAGGATGTACTTATAACTGG
>CAIUIT010000014.1 GCA_903899375.1 uncultured Actinomycetes bacterium | reverse complement strand
TAGATCCATTCATCCACCTCGATCAAATGGGTGAAGTTGAATACGCACCCGGCGAGCCAAAGGGAACCCCCTGGCATCCACACCGCGGATTTGAAACTGTTACTTACATTATTGATGGAATCTTTGACCACAAAGATAATCACGGCGGTGGCGGAACCATCACCAATGGCGACACTCAGTGGATGACTGCCGGCGCAGGAATTTTACATATCGAAACTCCACCCGAACACCTCGTTCTTAGTGGTGGCTTGTTTCACGGTTTTCAACTCTGGGTAAATCTTCCGGCAGCGAAGAAATGGTCACAGCCCGCTTATCAAGATATTCGCGCCGATGATGTTTCACTTTTAACAACATCCGATGGTGGCGCACTGCTTCGTGTAATCGCAGGTGAAGTCGCCGGTCACGCCGGTCCCGGCTCGACGCAAACCCCCATAACAATGGTGCACGCAACACTTGCACCCGGTGCAGAACTACGCCTGCCATGGCGCGCTGATTACAACGCCCTTGTTTATACGCTCAACGGCCACGGCACAGTTGGCGAAGGAGCTCAACCCGTAAAGATGGGTCAGCTTGCGGTACTCGTCGACGGTTCAACTCTGGTTATTAAAGCCGATCAAATTCAAGAGTCGCGGTCGCCTTCCATGGATGTACTTATTCTCGGGGGAGAGCCAATCCGCGAAACCGTGGCATGGATGGGGCCATTCGTTATGAATACCAAAGCCGAAGTTATTCAGGCTTTCGAAGATTTCCAGAAAGGTGTACTGGGGACCATTCCAGCAGAGCACGTTGCTCCTGCAAAAGCGGAAGATATTGCTAGGATTCATAACACTCCCAAGGAAGTTCAAGAGAGTTAATCTCCAAACGAAGTTCCACCCAACAGATTAGGAAAATCAGTGCCACAGTTATTCGATCCCATAGTTATTCGCGGCCTAGAAATTAAGAATCGTGCATGGGTTAGCCCAATGTGCCAGTACTGTGCAAAAGATGGAATCGTCGGTGAATGGCACCATGTTCACCTTGGTAGTTTTGCAAGCGGGGGAGCCGGTTTAATCATCGCTGAAGCTAGTGGCGTTGTTGCCGAAGGACGTATCTCCATCGGTTGCCCTGGACTCTATAACGAGGCACAGGTCGCCGCATGGACGCCCATCACAGAGTTTGCGCATTCAATGGGAGCCAAAATTGGAATCCAGTTGGCGCACGCTGGCAGAAAAGCCGGAACTGCCCTTCCCGGTTCTGATCACTTGATGGCAACCGCAGAAGAGGGTGGCTGGCAAGCAGTCGCGCCTAGCGCAATTGCATTCGAGGGTTATGCAGTTCCTCATGCCCTCACCGTTGAAGAAATTCATGAATTGGTGAAAGAATTTGGCGCAGCAGCAAAGCGCGCCATAAAAGCCGGATTCGATCTCGTTGAAATTCATGCAGCTCATGGTTACCTACTCCACGAGTTCTACTCTCCACTTTCAAACCAACGTACCGATGAATATGGTGGCGATTTCGAAGGTCGCGTCCGTTTCCTCAAAGAGGTAGTTCAAGAGGTTCGCGCCAGTATCGGCGAGAGCGTCCCGCTCTTTGTTCGCATTTCTGCTTCGGACTGGACTGAGGGTGGTTGGACAATCGAAGATTCGGTGCGCTTAGCCAATGAATTAATCCCACTCGGCGTTGATCTGATTGATACATCAAGTGGCGGCAACGTTCCCAACGCGAAGATCGCCGTTGGCCCGGGCTACCAAGTGGCGTTCTCGGAAGCAATCAAACGCAAATCAGCTATGAAAACTTCTGCAGTCGGAATGATCACTGATCCAGTTCAAGCTAATACCATCATCGAATCAGGCCAAGCCGATGCGGTCATGCTTGCTCGCGAGTTCCTGCGCAATCCGCGCTGGCCGCTACATGCAGCCCATGTACTCGGCGCCGAAATCAAGTGGCCAGCGCAGTTAGTGCGCGGCAAGCTCTAGAGAGCCTTTAGCGCACTCACGACCTTGGTCAATGAATCCTTAGCATCACCGAAGAGCAAGGTCGTCTTTGGATCGTAAAGAAGTTCGTTCTCGATGCCGGCGAATCCTGGGCGCATAGAGCGTTTGAGGAAGATGACGTTTCCTGCCGATGCAACATCCAAGATTGGCATTCCATAAATTGGGCAGCCTGGGGATGTCTTTGCAGCTGGGTTCACTACATCGTTTGCGCCAACGACGAGCACAACATCGGTCTGTGGGAAGGTCGGATTGACCTCATCCATCTCGACGAGTTGCTCGTAAGGAACATTCGCTTCAGCTAGGAGTACGTTCATGTGCCCTGGCATACGACCGGCAACAGGGTGGATACCGTAAGCAACATCGACGCCCTTTGAAGTTAGCAAGTCAGCGAGTTCGCGCACGGTGTGCTGTGCCTGAGCCACAGCTAAACCAAATCCAGGAACGATAACGACGCGTTGTGCGTAGTTGAGCAAGATCGCAACATCATCTGGTGAACCAGATTTAACGGAACGAGCCTCTCCACCTTCAACGGCAGCCTGAGGTTTCGCAGTAAATGCACCGAAGAGTGTTCCAAAGAGCGAACGACCCATAGCGGCAGCCATCAAGCGAGTGAGGATGGTTCCTGATGCACCAACGAGTGTTCCGGCAACGATCAAGAGCGTTGATTGGAGAACATATCCGCTAGCAGCAACGGTGAGACCGGTGAAAGCGTTGAGTAGTGAGATGACGATTGGAACGTCAGCGCCACCAACTGGAAGTACGAAGAGAACACCGAATAGCAGTGCAAGAACAGCCATAACGGCCAACGAGGTATTGCCCATCGAGTGAATTACCCACTCGGCCGCGCCCAAGGTTCCAAGCAATGTTCCGGCAATAACAAAGCGCCCACCAGGGAATACAACGGGACGGGTTGTCATAATCTCTTGTAACTTCAAGAAGGTTATGATCGAACCAGAGAAAGAGATACATCCGACGATTACAGTAAATACTGTTGCCACAACTTCAGCGGTACTAGCGCCAGATCCCAGTTTTAAGTATTCAACGATTGCTACGAGCGCAGCAGCGCCACCACCGACACCATTAAAGAGTGCAACGAGCTGTGGCATCTGCGTCATCTGAATCTTGCGAGCGGCAGGAACACCGACAAGCACCCCAAATCCAATAGCGCCTAGGATCCACCACTTGTGTTGGTGAGTCATTCCTGGAGCCCAGAAGACGAGGTCAGTTGCAACGAATGCGCCGGCGGCGCCGATCAAGTTTCCGCGGCGAGCAGATTTAGGAGATGACAGACCTTTTAGGGCCATGATGAAACAGACTGAAACAGCGAGAATCAATACGCCATAAAGGTTTGTATTCACTTGGACTCACCTCCAGCAACTTCTGCATCCTTTTTGACGCGAGGTTTGCCTTTGAACATCTCAAGCATGCGATCGGTAACCACAAATCCACCAACCATATTGATTGTTGCAAGCACGACCGCAGCGATACCAAGACCTAATTGCAGGTTACTATCAGCGTGATCGGTAACTGTGATGGCACCAACCAAGATGATTCCGTGAATGGCGTTGGCACCTGACATCAGTGGAGTGTGAAGTGTTGTAGAAACCTTTGATACCACCTCAAATCCGATGAAGACAGATAGAACGAAGATTGATAACCAGACTAAATTGCTACTCATTTACTTAGCTCCCTTGCGATTTTCGCCATTCATCGTGACGGTAGCGGCTTCAATGATTTCATCTTCAAAGTTTGGAACAACCTGTCCCTCTTTGACCATCAAGAGTAAGAGGTTGACGACGTTACGTGAGTAGAGCATCGATGCGTGGAATGCGAGTTGGCTTGGAACATCCTTACCACCCCACATACGAACACCATTTGCAGTGGTAACTATCTCGCCAGGCTTGGTACCTTCAACGTTACCGCCAGTTTCGGCAGCGAGGTCAACGACTACCGAGCCAGGTGCCATGGCAGCGATCATCTCTGCTGTGACAAGGCGTGGCGCTGGGCGACCTGGAACTGCGGCCGTAGTAATAAGTACATTGGCAGCAGCAATATATGGTGTCAAAAGTTCGCGTTGCTTAGCTGCCCGATCTTCGGTCATCTCACGGGCGTATCCGCCAGTGCCTTCAAGAGCTTCAAGCTCGAGAGTGATGAACTTGGCGCCCATCGATTTCACTTCATCGGCAGAGGCAGGTCGTACATCGTATGCACTCACCACGGCGCCAAGACGCTTCGCGGTAGCAATCGCTTGCAGACCAGCGACGCCGGCTCCTAGAACGACGACATTGGCGGGAGTGACTGTTCCTGCTGCCGTCATCAAGAGTGGGAAGAATCGAGGAGAGAGTTCGGCGCCAACGAGCACCGCTTTGTATCCCGCGCAGAGAGCTTGTGATGTGAGAGCATCCATCGACTGCGCACGTGAAATACGCGGCACCAGTTCGAGGGAGATCGCTGTAACGCTTGCCGCAACCGCTGCTTCGATTGAATCGACGGCAGTGGTTGGAGATAAGAATGAGATAGTAATAGCACCCTTTTTAAGCGACTTCATCGCATCGGGCGTCAGTGGTTGTACCGATAGAACGACATCGGCATCACTGATGATATTTCCGCTCTTGACGGTTGCACCGGCCGCAGTAAATTGCGCATCTGAAAATTCAGCTGCGACTCCTGCACCGGATTCAATAACGACTTCAAGTCCAGCTTTAGTCAGCTTAGAAATGATGTCAGGGACTAGGGCGACTCGCTTTTCGCCAGGTCTAGTTTCTTTCGGGACGGCTACACGCATGGCGTTAATCTAGCGAGCGCGACAAGCAAATAGTAGGCATAACACTGCAAAACCGAGTTAAAACCTACTTAAAAAGTGTTCCCACTCAATTCACCGCGGACTAAGTGATATAAAATAGCCTGAATTGTTGTGCGACGGTGATATGCCTCACGCCAGATGACCGACCTCTTGCCATCTATCACTTCTGCTGCTACCTCTTCACCGCGGTGGGCTGGCAGGCAATGCATGAATATGGCATCAGGTGCAGTTAGCCCCATGAGATTCTCTGTCACAGCAAATGGTGCAAGAGCTTTCAGCTTGGCAGCTCTCTCTGATTCTGGATCTCCCATAGACATCCAAACATCGGTATAGAGAACACTGGCGCCCTTTGCCGCCTCCTCTGGATCGGTCAAGACTTCTATCTTCGCACCAGTCTTTGCCGCGATCGCGCGCGCAACATCAACAGCTACTTGATCAGGTAAGTAATTGCCGCCAGGAGTTGCAACAACGACATGGGCTCCCATGATTGCACCCATTGTTAGCCAAGCATGCGCCATATTATTTCCGTCACCTACGTAGGTGAATTTGCGTCCAGAGATATCTTTTCCAAATGTTTCACGGATGGTCACCCAATCCGCGAGAAGTTGGGTCGGATGATCATCATCGGTTAATCCATTGATCACAGGAATCGTTGAGTTGGCACCCAGTTCGTCCACATCGGATTGTTTAAAAGTTCGGATGATCAGGGCTGATGCATATCCACTTATGACTCGAGCGGTATCTGCAATGGTTTCACCACGGCCGATTTGTAAATCATCACCGCGAATGAAGATGGGTGTTCCACCCAAATGTGCTACAGCGGTCTCAGAGGCTAGGCGAGTACGTGTAGATGGTTTGGTCATATAGATGGCGACGGTTCGATTGGCCAGCGCGGTATTGGCCAAGTGTGGCTTGACCGCAAAATCCGCAGCGGTATCAAGTAATAGCTCGACATCAGCGCGGGAGAGGTCGGCGGTACGCAGGAGATCCTTCATTACGTAATCGTAGGCGATAACATTAGGGTTATGAGAAACCCATTCGCCCCCTCCCGTGGTGAGCCGATTGGGATAGGCGGCACAGATACCCTCGAGGAAGAGCGTTTATCACCTACCGATGCGGGTGATCACGAGCGCTTCTCGCACTATGTCCGTAAAGAGAAGATCACCGAAGCTATGGTGAGCGGGAAACCGGTGCGCGCACTCTGCGGCAAGAAGTGGGTCCCCAGTCGGGACCCTGAAAAATTTCCCATCTGCCCTACTTGTAAAGAGATATTCGACGGATTGAAGAAAGAGTGAGACCCAAGAGGTCTGCGCTCCTTTCAAAGGTAGGTGCCGCGCTCGCGGCGATGATTCTCAGTTCTACTGTTTCGATCTCTCATGCGGCAGGAACAGCGAGCCCTTCTCCTTCTGCAGCCCCCTGCCCCACTGCGACTCCGACGCCCAGTCCGACTCCAAGCCCCACTCCAAACCCGATAACTTTGCCATCTCCTTCCGCGACGCCAACCTCAACACCAAACGCGCCACAGATTCCTCCACCGCGGAAGATATTGACCGGCTGGATTCCTTATTACTCCATGAAGACAGCACTGCCTTCAGCAATTCTCAACGCCGATTTAATTCAACAGGTATCACCTTTTTGGTATTCGCTAAAAGATCAGAACACAATTGCGGATCTATATACGCCGGCGAATCCCAGCGTTCTCATGTGTATTCCTTTGCAGTCCATGAAGGATGCTGGATTTAAAGTAATCCCCACTATTACCGACGGTACCGATGTCGATCCCAAGACCGGCAAAATTTCTCAAATGGTCTTATCCAATCTTTTGGCTGATCCGATTTCCCGTAAAAACATTGTCAATGTCATCGTTAATTTAGTCGTGAACAATAATTTTGACGGTATTGACCTGGACTTCGAGAATTTTGCATTTGTGGATCCAGTTACGACGTGGCCGACTACACAAACGCGGTGGGTGCAATTTATTTCTGATTTATCTACAGCGTTACATGGGCAGGGAAAAGTCCTTTCTATAACGACGCCACCTCTCTTCGATCCTGCTTCAGGCAAGAAGGGGTACTACGTATTTGCCTGGTCACAGATCGCATCGATGATCGATCAATTGCGCATCATGGCCTATGACTATTCGACGAGTAGCCCGGGGCCAATCGGTCCTTTGCTCTGGACAACGAACGCAGTTACGTATGCGGTCTCGGTCGTACCCGCTTCAAAAATTTATATTGGAATTCCCGGCTACGGTCGAGACTGGGTAACTAAGGTGATCGGAACGTGTCCGACTCTTCCTATTAATTACACCAAAGCTGTGGCGCCAGGAGTTGTTGGAACAGTCGTTATGCATGATGTCGCCGCACTTGCGGCAACGTATGGAGCAACACCAACCTATAACCAGACCTTTGGGGAATCATCGTTTACCTATCAAAAGGTTTACAACGGAACGCTTACCAACGGATCCCTCACCACGTGTACTGCTTATCGCACAGTCTGGTACCAAGATGCACAGAGTTTTACTGCTCGCGCAAACCTGGTATCGCAGTATCGCTTAGGTGGACTTTCGGAGTGGACTCTT
>CAIUIT010000013.1 GCA_903899375.1 uncultured Actinomycetes bacterium | reverse complement strand
CGTTTTGACCAGTGACCTAGGGCATACAGGGGGTCGTACCTTGAGCGATGACGATGACAACGGCTTAGATGACATTGTTACTGAAGAGATGCTGTGGGAACGGATACCTGAAACAAATGGTTTAGAGCGCGCAAATACTTATTACGAGTTAAGCGCACGCATCTATGCCCGTGGTCAATATGACGAAGCGCTCGCGCTCGCCGAGACCGCGCGCGATATTTATACCGAACTCGGTGCGGTAGTGCCGGCTGATGGTTTGGCTCAGGCTTATTCCGCCATTGGGTACAACCTCAATCAATTGAAGCGCAACTCAGAAGCTGCTTCGGCGATGAGCAAGGCCGTTGATTTATTGCGCGAATCCAAGTCCCCTCTCGCTATTGATTTGGCATGCACGCTTGGGGAATGGTGCTTTGGCGCAAAGGATTATGAGAAGACCATCTCTTGTATGCGCGAATGCGTTCAAGAGCATTTGGTGGATGGCAATGATTCTGGTGCGGCTAACGATCTTCACCTCATCGGGTGTGCCCATCGCGAACTGGAACAACATGAAAAATCACTAGAAGCATTCCGCGAAGCACGGGTGCTGTTTAAGAGTTTGAAAGAAGTTATTAATGTGGCCCGTTGCGATCAGAAGATTGCCCATGCTCTCATTGAGCTTGGTCTCGGTGAAGACGCACTGATTGCTGCGCAAAAATCACTCGATGTTTTTGTGACGGCTCATGATCATCGCCGGGAAACATATTCTTTGCTTGAAGTTGGCAAGGCTCAGATCTTGACCGGCGAAGAGCAAGATGGTCTTGACACTCTAGAGCGCGTCCTCGAAATCGCCACCGAGAGCGATTGGAAAGATTTTGACTTTATCGTCGAAATTGAGCGGCACATCTGCGGAAGTCTGCGCCAACTCGGCCGACTAGATGAGGCCGATGAAATTGAGCGTCGTCTAGCTTCGGTTACTGAAGTAACAGAGGATTAAGGTGTTGCATCGCCCAGGCATACATGGCGATTGCACCAGCAGCAGAGGCGTTCATTGAACGAGTAGATCCATATTGTTGGATTGCTAATACCACCTCGCAAATTTCGACCGCCTCATCTGACATACCAGCACCCTCTTGCCCGAAAAAGAGGACGCACTTCGCGGGTAGCGGGTAGTTCTCCAACTGCACTGAAACAGGTAGGTTATCGATTCCAATGATGGGGGTTTGGTTTTCGCGACACCAATTCGCAAAATCTGCAACGGTCGGATGGTGAACTACATGCAGATATTTATCAGTAACCATCGCCCCCCGACGATTCCAATCTCGCTTACCAACGATGTGAACATAACTGACATTGAATGCATTGGCAGTGCGCACGACTGAACCGATATTGAGATCGTGTTGCCAGTTTTCTATGGCAATTTGCAGGGGATGGCGTTTGGTATCAAGGTCGGCGACTATCGCTTCAACCTTCCAATATCGATAGTGGTCTAAGACATTGCGGCGATCGCCATTTTCGAGGAGTTCTGGATCAAAACGATCGTCATCTGGCCATGGCTGATCGTGAGGTCCGACACCTATAACGGGGAAGAATTCACCCGGTCCGATTTCTGCAGCCATCACATAACCCTAATCCATCAATTCCCATCATCTCGGTGCATAATCTCCTCATGCTACGCAGGGGATCGACCGCCATCGTCTGGGCCCTTGCCTCCACGCTTCTATTGATGACCAGCGTTCCCGCACAGGCGTTCTCAGTACCTTCACTATTTATAAAATTAGGTGCATCAAAGACGTTGGCACGTCCTGGAATCATTGTTATCGACCCTACAACAAATCAAACTATTTACTCGGTGGCACCAGATATAGGGAGAGCGCCAGCATCGGTACTCAAGTTGTTTTCGATGTCGACCGTTCTTAATGTCCTTAGCCCTGATTTAGTTTTCAAGACCTCTCTCCACGAAACTACTTCCCAAGATACCTTCATCTTGATAGGAACTGGAGATCCATGGATTACGGCTAGTCCATTTGAAGAGCACACTTATCAGCGGGCTTTCTCTCCGAGCCTGATTAATAAGATGCTGAAGCTGCACCCAGAACTGAAAAGCATCACTTTGGAGTACGAAAACGTGTACAGCCTGGATATTCAGGAGCTCCAACGTTACTTTGCGGGGCGTTTAACAATTAATCCGGTCAAGGTGAATTCCATCGCAGATGCAACGCAAGAGATCGCATCGATAGAATCCCCTCCGCTCGCCAAGATAATTGAGTTCACACTTCTCTATAGTGACAATGTGCTCGCCGATCGGCTTGGCCGACAAGCAGCGCATGCAATGGGTTTTACGACGGACGCAGCTGGACTCCAGGCGGCTTTTTCGAAGACTCTCACAGATTTGGGCGTGTCCAGCGTCGGTCTTCACATCTACGACGGCAATGGCCTCTCGCACCAGACCAGAGTGACCGTGCGTCAGGTCGCTGATTTATTGCTTGCCATAAGACCAAATCCAAAGTTCGCAGCGATTCTCGCTGGGCTTCCCACATCTGGAGAGACTGGAACCTTGCGCAATCGCTTCATTGCTGATGCTCCAAACGCCGTCGGGCTAGTTCATGCAAAGACGGGATGGATTGATAACACCGTAAGCCTGGCGGGGTTTGTTACGGTGGGCCCTAATGAATATGTATTCGCCATAGTCGCAAATCACATCCATAACCTTGAAAGCGCTCGCCAGGCGGCGCGGGTGACCATCGATCAGATGCTGGGAACGATAGCCAAGCCACAGAAGTAACAAATAGGTGATTAGAATTAAGTTATGAGCCATGTAGGCGCCTATGTGGCACTAATGAAGTTGCGAGTTGTCGAGTTATTGCTCGTCACGACTTTGCCTGCGCTCTTTATGGCAACGTATGCCCAAAATCATGCCCACAGATTCCCGCCACTTGGCGTAACGATTGCAACGCTCATCGGTGGAACTCTGGCCGCTGGAGCATCAAACGCATTCAATATGGTGATTGAGGTCGAATCAGATCGACTCATGAAGCGAACGAGCAAGCGTCCGCTAGTCAGTGGTGAAGTAACTGAGAAGCAAGCAGTTGCGTTCTCTCTCGTAATTACGATTCTCTCACTCTTAATCTTCTTAATTTTTACCACCGTCCTAGCAACAGTCTTAACCTTGCTAGCCATCTTGTTTTATGTCGTCGGATATACCATCTGGCTAAAGAGACGCACCTCTCAAAATATTGTGTGGGGTGGTATCGCAGGATGCATGCCGGTAATTATTGGTTGGGCTGCAATTACTAACTCGCTTTCGATGACGGCATGGCTCTTCTTCCTTCTGATCTTCTTCTGGACCCCACCACATTTCTGGGCTCTGGCAATAAAGTACAAGGAAGATTATGCCGCCGCAGGAATTCCGATGCTCCCTGTTGTGGCAAGTATCAAATCTGTACAGAAGCAGATGTGGTTCCATTCAATATTCATGACGGTAGCGTCATTCCTCGTTCTGGCCAGCGCTCACATGCCTTGGTGGAGCTATGTGATTACTGGGCTGTTGGCTTTGGGATTCGGTTCGCAACTGCTCAAAATTTCGGGTCCCGAATCAGAGCGAGCTGCCCTCAAACTTTTCCATTGGTCGATCACCTATCTGAGTGTCTATTCATTAGTCCTTGTGCTGGCCACACTTGTGTCCAAGCACACGGTCTAGGCGGTCCCCAGGCGATTTACGCCCACCCATTTCCGAGCATCCTCGCGTAGGGTTATCAAATGACTTCTGCTATCTCGGTAACCGACCTCACCAAAGTTTATGGAGAACGCAGCGCTCTCTCCCACGCCACCTTCGAAGTTCCACTCGGGACGGTCTGTGGCTTTGTTGGCCCCAACGGCTCTGGCAAAACAACAACAATTCGGATGTTGCTAGGACTCATCTCTCCAACTGGTGGCACCGGCACAGTACTCGGCGAAAGCATTTCACATCCCGAGCGCTACCTTCCCCAGGTAGGGGCAATGATTGAAGGGCCAGCTTTCTACCCTGGCCTAAGTGGCGCAGAGAATCTCAAGGTCCTAGCTTCACTCGGCGGATTTCCAAAAGAACGCGTTGCAACCTTGCTCGAGAAAGTTGGCTTGGAAGATCGAGGCGGATCTAAATACAAGACATATTCATTGGGAATGAAACAGCGGCTGGGAATTGCAGCAGCCCTTCTTCCGGATCCAAAGCTCTTGGTTTTAGATGAACCCACAAATGGTTTGGATCCATCTGGAATTCAAGAGGTAAGAAACCTCATTAAAGATTTGGCAAGCGAAGGTACGAGCGTCTTTGTTTCTTCACATCTCTTATCCGAACTCGAGATGATCGCTGAATCACTCGTCATGTTGCGCGAAGGCAAAGTTCTCTTTGCCGGTCGAACCAAGGATTTGTTGGCCGCTCAGATTGCAACGCTTGTTGCTCAACCAGAATTTACCGTGGATCTCAACAAGTTGCTTGACATTGCGATTCGTCATGGACGCGAAGCAAGTGTTGGTGATGGTGCAGTACATATCGTGGCCGATGCCGATTGGGGTGCGACTTTTAATCGACTGGCATTTAATGCAGGCGTGACTCTTTCCGCGCTTACTGTTACACAGCCCACGCTGGAAGAAACTTTCTTTGAAATGACAGGTGAGTAAATATGTTTAATGTGATGCGTGCCGAACTTCGCAAACTTCGTCGACCTACCCTTTTGGTCTCAACAATCCTTGTTGTCGCAGTGCTTACCGCGCTATTCACTTCGATCGTCTATCTGCGCGCAAATTCTGGACAGGGTAATGGACAGCGTGGAGAAATTATTTCTCCAGCGATCTTGAGCCAAGCTGCTGGCTTGGTTTATGGATTCAAAATTGTTTCATTCTTTTTAGGAATTACCGCGCTCTGCGTTTTTGCTTCGCAAACAGCGCAGGAGTACACCCTAGGCACGTTACGTAATCTTCTCGTACGCCAACCCTCTCGCATGAAGATTCTCTCGGGAAAATATCTCTCGATGGTGATCTTTGCGATCGCCCTTGTCACAATTGATGCCATTGTCGCCATATCTGTTTCCTATGGCTTGGCTCCTCATGCCAAGGTAACAACGACAGCATGGTTCACATCTACCGCCCTTTCGCTGCTGGGGCGCACCTTTATTAACGTGCTCTTAACGACGATTGCATTCGGAACTTTCGGAATGATTCTTGGTTTACTCTTCCGCTCGCCTATCAGCGCAATTTCCACAGGTGTCATCTGGTCGCTCATCCTCGAAACGATTCTAGGTGGCGTTGTATCGAGTACACAGAAATGGCTACCTGGGCAGAACTTTGACAATATTGCACAAGGTGGCTCACTCACAGTCAGTTACCAATGGTCGATGGGTATCTCTGCTGCCTATTTAGTGGTGGGTTTCGCTATTGTTGCCATTCTCTTTAAACGTAGAGATGTAGCAAACTAGAGACACAGCCAATTCACAACGAGTCAATAGACCTCTCACGCAGAATTATCAATTATCCTTAACTGTTACTTCCTCGTGAATGGTTGGCTATTTTATGTTTAATCGTCGTCTTCGGGTGGTTGCGCTCTGCACCAGCCTTTTGATGTCGATTCCAACTATCTCAATTGCTGCAACTCCGACCGCAAAACCTAAACCAAAAATTTCAGCGCCAACTAAAGCTCAGATCGCTGCTGCCCAAGCCTCCGAAAATGCCAAGGCAGCGGCAGCGGCAGCAGCCACGCACCAATTGAATTCTGCACAAAATCTTCTGCAACAACTTACGACAGCGACTGCGCACAAGCAGGCGCTCTTGGTTTCGGCTCAGGGTGCACTAGCTGCCGCCACGAAACAATCAAATCTTGCAACGGCACATGCGGCGCTGACGCAAGTTGCGGTTGCGCAAGCTAACAAGACAATTGGCAGGATGGCGGCAAGCGCTTACATTATGGGTGGTGGCTTCACGACGCTCAACAGTGTTTTAGAATCTAATGGGCCACAAGATTTGATGGATCGTCTTAGTCTCCTCAATCAAGTAGGAGTAACTGACGCTGTCGCACTCTCTCGATACAAGAGCGCTCTTGTTATTGCTAAGGCCGCTCAAGCTGCAGCCACTTCAGCAAAGATCGCGCAAGCAGCTGCCACGGCAAAGGTGGCCGCAGCAAAGGCTGCTGCAGTCGCAGCGCAATCCGCACAAACTGCAGAGGTGGCAAAACTTCGCGCCGTTCAAGGGCAACTTATGGCCGAACTTGCAAAGGCGAGAAACATTCGGATTACCTTGCAACAGCAACTCGCACTTTCACAACTAGAACAGTCGAGTGCTAATACTGCTGCACAAACTAAAGGCCAAGCAAAGATCTGGCCAGATCGTGGTTTCAAAGGGCGCTCTACTACACGAGGCACCGATGCAATTCGTACCAAAGCAGTTGCCTATGCTCGCGCGCAAGTACTGGCGCGCAAACCATATGTTTGGGGGGCGCAAGGACCTAAAAGCTTTGACTGCTCTGGTTTGGTTTACGCCGCGTACCACGCGGCGGGACTGGGTTATCCAAATTGGTCACGACTCAACGCTGCTCTCTATTTCGTCGATACCCAGAGGGTAAAACTCGACAGCTTGATTCCCGGGGACCTGCTCTTCTATTCATATGATGGTTCTGTTCAAAATATCCACCACATCACCATCTATGCCGGTAATGGCATGATGTGGGAGGCCAATTCCACACGGACGGGTCTCCTCTACTCAAGCATGTACAGCGTTAATGGTCTTATGCCTTCAGGAGGTCGGGTTTAACAATTAGGCTTAGGGCTATGAAGGCGACCCTAGCGATTCGACAGGCGGTGCGCCCTTGGGTGGAGCGCGCTGATGCACGAATTCTCTTGGGAGTATCCGGCGGCGCAGACTCCATGGCGCTAGCGGTTGCAACTTTCATGGAAGCTAAGACGACGGGAGTTGATCTTGTCGCAATTGTTATCGACCACCAGCTGCAAGATGGATCTAGTGCAGTCGCAGAGCGAACCCGCAATGAATTGCTCCGGCTCGGCTTTGAAAATGTAGAAGTAGTTGCCGTTCATGTTGATCTTCTCGATGGAATGGAAGCTTCAGCTAGGCGTGCTCGCTATCAGGCATTCGAGGTAGCAATTGCAAAGTATCAACCCGATTATTTCTTTTTGGCCCACACAAAGAACGATCAGGCCGAGTCCGTACTCCTGGGGTTGGCGCGCGGATCTGGCACGCGTTCACTCTCTGGAATTGCCGAAGTTAATGGTCTCTATGTAAGACCGCTGCTGGACATCGATCGTTCTACAACAGAGTCGACCTGCCTGGAAAACGGAATCACCGCCTGGTTGGATCCCCAGAATTCAGATCGGCACTACGCCCGAGTTCGAGTGCGCAACGAGGTACTGCCAGTCTTGGAGGCCAATCTCGGCCCAGGAATTAGCGATGCATTAGCCCGCAGCGCCAAGATCTTGCGTGAGGATGCCGATGCTTTGGATCTCCTAGCTGACCGATACTTGGTCGAGAGCGACCCCCTCGTGGTCGAAAAGTTGAGTGAACTTCCCAAGGCGATCCGAATGCGGGTACTTCGGCTGGCTATTTACGCCAGCGGAGCCCCCGAAGGGTCGATTTCCGCCGGTCACATCGCTCCAGTTGAGGCGTTGATCACGGATTGGCACGGTCAAGGGGAAATTTCCCTCCCAGGTGGTGTGAAGGTGGCTCGAATTTCGGGCAGACTTTCGCTCTTACAGCAGATCTCATAAAAGGAGCATCGTGGATTTAAGCACCGCAGGCGCAGACATTGATCGCGTCATAGTTACGGCCCCAGAAATCCAAACCCGCTTAAAAGAGATCGCTCTGCGCATCGAGAGCGATTATGTGGATCGCGACCTTCTTGTGATTGGAATTCTTAAAGGTGCGGTCATGACGATGGCCGATCTAGTGCGCGCGCTCAACCGACATGTTGAAATGGATTGGATGGCGGTCTCATCGTATGGCTCTGGAACTAAGTCGAGTGGTGTTGTTCGAATTCTTAAAGACCTCGATCGCGATATCACCGGTCGCCATGTCTTAATTGTTGAAGATATTCTCGATACTGGGCTCACACTGGCTTGGCTGAAATCGAATTTGCAATCTCGCGGAGCTGCGAGCGTAGAAATCTTCACTATGTTACGAAAGCCAGATGCTGCAAAAGTTAGCGTTGCTGTCGAATATGTTGGTTTCGATATACCCAATGAGTTTGTCGTCGGATATGGCTTGGATTATGGCGAAAAATATCGCAACCTTGATTTCATCGGAATCTTGGCGAAAGGCGTCTATTCCTGAATTACTGGAAATAAATCAGATCCCCATTCCGTTACCCAAGAGAAGATAATAGAGAAGAGCAATGGCAGATAAAAAGATAAACCTTCCCCGGAAGAGACTTCGCAAGTTAATGCGCGGTCCCCTCTTTTGGATTGTGCTTGCGCTAATACTCGTCGTCGCCTTAGGGAGAATTTCCGGAAGCGGAGCGGCCTACACAACTGTCGATACCTCCACGGTGTTAGCCGAAATTTCGCAAAATAAAGTTGAATCGGCCTTAGTTATTGATAAAGATCAGAAGATCCAAATTATTCTCAAGAGTGGCGAATCGGTTAATGGAGCGACCCATCTGGTGGCCTCATATGTTGCCAATGAAGAGCAGCAAATTACCGAGTTATTAACGAGCAATCCGCCAACAAAGGCATGGAATGTAAAAGTTCCCACCACCTCATTTTTTGCAACGCTATTTTTCAGCTTTGCACCATTTTTAATAATTGGATTCATCCTCCTTCTCTTTATGTCTAATTCCCAAGGAGGAAATCGCATATTCTCCTTTGGTCGTTCTAAAGCCAAACTTCAGACGAATGACACTCCAAAGAGCACCTTCTCGGATGTAGCTGGCGCTGATGAAGCGGTCGCCGAACTCCGTGAAATCAAGGATTTCCTCTCCGATCCCAAGAAATATCAAGATATCGGCGCCAAGATTCCTAAAGGCGTGCTTCTCTACGGTCCTCCGGGAACCGGTAAAACTCTCTTGGCTCGAGCCGTTGCAGGTGAAGCTAACGTTCCATTCTTTTCTATCTCTGGCTCAGAATTTGTTGAAATGTTTGTTGGCGTTGGCGCTTCGCGCGTGCGCGATCTCTTCAATAAGGCGAAGGAAGCAGCACCCGCAATCATCTTCGTCGATGAGATCGATGCAGTCGGTCGCCAGCGCGGAGCTGGTATGGGCGGCGGTAATGATGAGCGCGAACAGACCCTTAACCAACTCTTGGTAGAGATGGATGGTTTCGAAGCGAATACGCAGGTTATTTTGATTGCAGCAACTAACCGACCAGATGTTCTCGATCCAGCAATCTTGCGCCCGGGCCGTTTTGATCGCCAGATTCCAGTTGATCGCCCCGATCTTCTGGGCCGCAAAGCAATTCTGGAAGTTCACGCCAAGGGAAAGCCAATCGCAAAGAGCGTTGATCTAGGTGAGATTGCAAAACGTACTCCGGGTTTCACCGGTGCAGATCTAGCAAATGTTTTAAATGAAGCGGCGCTGCTTACTGCTCGTGAAAATGCAAAAGTGATTACAACCATGGCACTCGATGAGTCGATTGATCGCGTGATGGCTGGACCACAACGCACTAGTCGCCTCATGACTGAAGAAGAGCGACGCATCACGGCTTACCACGAAGGTGGCCACGCTTTGGTAGCGCACGCACTTCCAAATACCGATCCCGTTCACAAGATTACCATTATGCCGCGCGGTCGCGCTCTCGGTTACACCATGGTGCTTCCGGATGAGGATCGTTATGCGACAACACGTAATCAAATGCTGGATCAACTGGCATATTCTCTAGGTGGTCGCGCTGCAGAAGAATTAATCTTTCATGATCCAACTACAGGCGCATCGAACGATATCGAGAAAGCTACCAACCTCGCCCGCGCAATGGTCACTCAATATGGAATGACCGAACGCATCGGCGCAATTAAATTTGGCAGTGGCGATTCTGATCCATTCCTCGGTCGCGATTATGGTCACCAACGCGACTATTCCGAAGAGATTGCGGGCGTCATTGATGTAGAGATTCATAACCTTATTGAAAATGCTCACCAAGAGGCTTTCAATATTCTCGTACAAAATCGCGATATTTTGGATGAATTGGTTGTCGAACTGCTCGAGCGTGAGACACTCCTCAAAGATGATATTGAACGCATCTTCACTAAAGTTCGAATGGTTTCTTCTCGTCCCGCGTGGACTGGATCGCCAAACCGCTCGCCCTCCACTCTTCCTCCAGTTGGACTTGTAGCTGCAAAGCCGCAGGTAGATCCCGAAGCAATCGTCACAAAGCCGGTCCGCAAGGCGCGTAAAAAAGCTGCACCTGCGAAAGTAGAAGAGGCTTAACCTTGGAGAACGAGATCACGCCAGTATCGATGGGGCCGCATGATGGCAAGGCGCGAGCCGAATTCGATCAGGCACGAGCCGAGAAAGCAGTGACCGAACTCTTGCTCGCAATCGGCGAGGATCCCTCGCGCGACGGGTTGCGTGATACTCCAGCACGAGTTGCACGTGCATACCGCGAGAATTTTGAGGGGTTATGGCAGAGCCCAGAAGATGTTCTGACCACCACCTTTGATATTGGCCACAAAGAGTTAGTTATTGTTCGAGATATCGAAGTCTTCTCGCACTGCGAACATCACCTAACGCCATTTCATGGGGTGGCGCATATTGGTTACATTCCTGGTGAATCGGGCCGAATTACAGGCATCTCAAAATTGGCGCGCCTCGTCGATTTGTACTCGCGGCGACCACAAGTGCAGGAGCGCCTCACTACTCAAATTGCAGATGCAATGGTCGAAATTTTGAAACCTGCAGGGGTAATCGTCATTATTGATTGTGAACATCTATGTATGTCAATGCGCGGAGTTAAGAAGTCTCAGGCGCGGACTACAACATCGGCAGTACGTGGTCAGTTGCGTAACGCCGCTACCAGAGCCGAAGCGATGGCGCTGATTACAGCTTCTGATCGCTAATGATTCCAATGCAACGTACGCTCGTTATGGGTGTACTCAACGTGACACCAGATTCTTTTGCCGACGGCGGTAGACATTTTGATTTTGAAGCGGCCATGGCTCATTCCAATGAGATGATCGCACAAGGTGTCGACATCATTGATGTTGGCGGGGAATCAACCCGTCCCGGATCAGAACGCATCTCCTTTGAAGAAGAGCGAGATCGCACTATCCCCGTCATTGTTGCTCTTAAAGAGCTCGGTGCAACCATCAGCATTGATACCACTCGATCAGAGATTGCTAAATTGGCGATAGGCGCTGGTGCCACAATCGTCAATGATATTAGCGCTGGATCTGCAGATATTCAGATGGCTCCGTTGATTGCCGCCAATCCCGCCGTTCAATATATAGCTATGCATTCCCGTGGGGAATCTCGAGATATGCAATCTCGAGCAATGTACAAGGATGTAGTGCAAGAGGTCAGACAAGAGTTGGAAGATCGGGTGACCGCCCTTATCGAAGCAGGGGTCAATCCAGAGCAGATAATTCTTGATCCAGGAATTGGTTTCGCCAAGACCGGCGAACACAACTGGGAATTGCTTCGAAATATTGATCGATTGCAATTATTGGGCTACCCACTGTTGATAGGGGTCTCGCGCAAACGCTTCTTAGGTGATTTAGTGAGCGCGGAGAACCCTGACGATCGGGATTTTGCCACCATCGCCCTCACCACAGAGATGGCGCGCAAAGGAGTTTGGGCGGTACGAACACATAGCGTGAAACCTCACGTGGATGCCATCAAGGTAGTTAAGGAGTTGTGGGGATGAGCGACTTTATTGAGATTAAGGGAATTTCAGGGTTTGGTTATCACGGCATCTTCGACTTTGAACGAGAAAACGGTCAGATTTTCACGGTAGATGTAGAACTTGAGTTAGAGAGCAAGAAGGCTGCAAAATCAGATTCGATATCAGATGCCGTTGATTATTCCAAGGTTGCGCAAGATGTTTATAAGTTAATCGTTGGAGAGCCAGTTAATTTGATTGAGCGCTTGGCGCACAACATCGCATCTGAACTCCTAAAGAGTTATCCCCTAAAAGCTGTCGAAGTAGTGGTTCATAAACCTAACGCCGCGGTTGGAGTATCGGTCATCGATATCTCAGTTCGAATCCAGCGTTCAGCATGAAGGTTGTAATCGCACTCGGTTCGAATATGGGCGACACTAACTCCCACCTTCATCATGCAATTGATGAGCTAGCGAAGAGTATTGATATTAAAGCTGTCTCAAGTTTTTACAAGACTGCCCCTATGGGCGGTCCCAAGCAAGATGACTATCTGAACGCAGTGATTATCGCGCAGAGCGAGATGGATCCGCTCGATCTTCTTGTTGAGATGCAGGAGATTGAGATCCTTGCTGGGCGCACACGAGATATCCACTGGGGGCCACGAACCCTCGACCTTGATCTCATAGCCTGCGGAGATCTGGTGATTCAAGAGCCCCATTTAGAACTTCCACACCCACGAGCTCACGAGCGCACCTTTGTCTTGGAGCCCTGGTTTGAGATTGATCCCGAGGCCTTTCTGGCTGGCCATGGTTCTATTCGAGATCTCATAAGAGCGCTGAAGGAGTAAACTCTTTTCATTCGCCCGGTACCCCGAAAGGACTGGAGCACCATGCAAGATTCGATCTCCTTCGTCCCTACCATGGGCGCACTTCATGCTGGGCACCTAGAGTTGATCAGGCGTGCTCGTGAATTGAGTGCAACGGTGCTCGTTTCTATATTTGTAAATCCATTGCAATTTGAGAGCGCAGAAGATTTTTCAAAATATCCGAGTGACCTGGCTGGTGATACAGCGAAGGCCTTGGCTGCTGGTGCAACTGAGATTTGGGCGCCGACATACGATGAGGTTTATCCTCACCAGATCGTGAAAGTATCCGCTGGTCCTTTAGGCGAAATCTTTGAAGGTCGCCACCGAGTTGGCCACTTTGACGGGATGTTAACCATTGTAAGCAGGCTTTTTGATTATGTAAAACCCAATTATGCGATCTTTGGCGAAAAGGATTTTCAGCAACTCTCCATTATTAAAAAGTGGGTCAAGGAGAACGGTCTTGCGATAGATATCGTCGCAGTGCCCACGGTCCGAGATAGTGATGGCCTGGCACTCTCGTCCCGCAATATTCAACTTACGCCCGAAGGTAGACGTAGCGCGCTGATTATTAGTAGGGCGCTGCACGGCAGAAGTAGAGAAGAGATGCACAGAATTTTGGCTACCGAACCGAATTTTGAAGTGGATTACGCCGAGATCATTGATGAAGAGACCTTCGAATTAGCGCTCCCAGAGACTAAATCCCCGCGTGGCATCATTGCCGGTTGGATAAATGGGGTCCGATTGATCGACAATATGCGAATGGGAAGCGATCTATGAAGTTATTTGCCGGGGCTCCGGGATGGACTACCAAGGCCGACGTCATTGTTATCGGATCTGGCGTTGCTGGTTTAACAACTGCTCTTAATGCACGCGCCGCAAACCTTTCAGTCTTGCTCGTAACCAAGGCGCTTATTGACGAAGGTTCTACCAAATGGGCACAAGGCGGAATTGCAGCTGCGCTTGGACCAGGTGATACGCCCGAAGAGCACAGAGAAGATACTTTGATAGCCGGTGCAGGTCTTTGTGATATCGATGCAGTAAACGTCTTGGTTACTGAAGGGCCAGAAGCGGTTCGGAAATTAATTGCGCGCGGTGCAGTGTTTGACAGAGCAGAGAGTGGCGAGATTGCTTTAACACGCGAAGGTGGGCATCATCGCGATCGCATTTTGCATGCCGGTGGCGATGCAACGGGAGCAGAGGTTTCACGGGCACTATTGGCCGCCGTGCAAAATGACTCGGGAATCGAAGTAATCGAACATGCCTTGGTCATCGATGCTTTAAAGTCGGCCGACGGTCGCGTCTGCGGAGTAACTCTGCACGTTATTGGCGCTGGGTCGAGTACCGGAGTAGGGCGTGCTCTGGCACGCGCGGTGGTTATTGCAACTGGTGGACTCGGACAGGTGTATTCACAGACAACTAATCCTTCGGTCTCTACTGGTGATGGCGTGGCACTAGCTTTACGTGCTGGCGCGGCTGTTGCAGATGTCGAATTTATACAATTTCACCCCACTGTTTTATGGCGCGACACTTCACAGGCAGGACAACAACCACTGATCAGTGAAGCGGTACGCGGTGAAGGCGCAATCCTGCTTAATCACAGGGGTGAGAAATTTATGGCGGGGATTCATCCGCAAGCTGATTTGGCACCGCGGGATATCGTTGCAAAGGAGATTTTTAACCAGATGCGTGAGGCACATGTTCCCCACATGTGGCTGGATGCTACCTCTGTTAAAGATTTTGCCGGACGATTTCCCACCATCTATGCCTCGTGCATGGCTAATGGCATTGACCCTAAAGATCAGTTGATTCCGGTCTCTCCGGCCTCACACTACGCATCTGGTGGAGTATTGGTTGATCTCAACGGTGCAAGCACTGTTCCTGGACTTTATGTTTGCGGCGAGAGCGCATGTACGGGTGCCCATGGAGCAAACCGCCTCGCTTCGAATTCACTTCTAGAAGGTTTGGTATTTGGAGCGCGTATCTCAGAACATATCGCTGCGCATCTGCCAGAACAAGCCGAGCCAGTAGATGATTCCGATGAAGAACGAATCTTGATTGATCCTACTATTCGCATCCCATTGCAACTTGCCATGAGTGAAGGTGCAGGAGTTATGCGATCGGAAAAAGGTCTGAAAGCAACTCTCGCGACGTTAGAACAACTGGGTACGCGGCGCACGGTTAAGCCAGGGGTAGACGCCTGGGAGGTATCAAACCTTTATTACCTTGCAACCGCGATTGCAAGATCTGCTCTGCAGCGACAGGAGTCGCGAGGTTCCCATTGGCGCAGCGATTTCTTAGAAACCAATCGCGATTGGGAGAAGAGAATCATTCAGAGGTTAGATAAGTCTGGCTCCTGGATTTCTGCGCTAGAGCTGGTGAAGCAATGAGTGATCCTGTACTTAGACTTATTGAGCTTGCGATCGCAGAAGACTTGGATGGCGGCGTTGATATAACATCAAATGCAACCATCCCTGAAGCACAAGAGAGCGTTGCAGAATTTGTTAATCGCAAGCCAGGAGTTGTAGCTGGGACCTCCGTTGCAATTGCTGTTCTCAACTACGTTGGGATCACTAACGTCTCGCTATTGATTGCAGATGGTCAGTTCGTTCCAGCGGGCACGGTAATCATGCAGGCTAGAGGAAATACACGAAAGCTCTTATTGGCCGAGCGCACGGCGCTTAATTTTCTAACTCATTTGAGCGGAATTGCTACCGAAACTAGGGGCTGGGTCGAAGCTATCTCTGGTACTAATTGTCAGATTCGAGATACTCGCAAAACCACACCAGGCTGGAGAACTTTGGAAAAAGCGGCGGTTCGAGCCGGGGGAGGCACTAACCACCGCCTCTCCCTTTCTGATGCGGCGCTCATAAAAGATAATCACATAGTTGCCGCTGGTGGAGTCTTGGCTGCCTTTGAACTCGTGCGCAAGCAATACCCCGATAAAGAGATTGAAGTTGAAGTCGATGACTTCCAACAATTACAAGCAGTTTTAGAGGCGAAGCCCGATTTGATTCTGCTCGACAATATGTCACCAGAACTTTGCCACGAGGCTGTCGCAATAGTTGCCGGCAAGGTAAGACTCGAAGCTTCTGGCGGGATCACATTAGAAAATGCACTGAAATATGCGCAGAGTGGCGTCGACTACATAGCTGTAGGTGCGCTGACTCACTCGGCTAAGGCGCTGGATATTGGCCTCGACTTAAGGATGGGAATGTAAATGCTCCTCACAATCGATGTTGGAAATACAAATACCGTACTTGGTGCCTTCGATGGCGAGAAATTAATCCGGTCATGGCGAGTAAAGACCGATCCACGAGATACTGCCGATGAGTTATGGCTGCAATATCGCGCCCTCCTCGATGGAATTATTATTGATGGGCTCTCGATCTGTTCAACGGTTCCAGCAACGTTGCGAGAACTTCGTAACATGGTTGCCCGTTACTTCAGCGAGATTCCTGTCACGATCGTTGAACCCGGGATAAAGACTGGGGTGCCGTTGCTTGTAGATAATCCTAAGGAGATCGGTGCCGACCGCATCGTTAATACTCTGGCGGCCCACACTCTCTTTGGCTCTACTGGTCCCTGTATCGTGGTTGATTTTGGAACGTCAACGAATCTAGATGTCGTCTCACCCAAAGGTGAGTTTCTTGGAGGTGCGCTTGCGCCTGGTATCGAAATTTCAGTTGACGCCTTAGCGGCGCGCGCCGCTCAACTCCGTAAGGTGGAATTAGTTAAACCCAAATCGGTAATCGGCAAGAACACCGTTGAAGCGCTGCAATCAGGGACTATCTATGGCTTCGCAGGCCAAGTCGATGGGCTCGTGACCAGAATTATTGAAGAGCTGGAAATACTCTATCCAGAGGCTGGCAGAACTACTGTAATTGCGACCGGGGGATTAGCTCCATTGGTCCTGGGTATTAGCGAGACTATTGATACCCATGAGCCTGACCTCACTCTGATGGGGTTGGCGATGGTTTTTGACCGAAATTCAAGCGGTAATAACTAGCACGATAGACTCCTCGGATTATGAGTGAGCTGATTATTGAGGATGACCTACCGGAGCAATTGCGGATTCGTCGCGAGAAGCGGGCCGCAATCTTGGCTCGTGGCGAGGAGGCCTACCCAGTAGCCGTTCCTCGCACCGCCTCACTTAAAGAGATTCGCGAACGCCATGCTGGCCTAGAAATCGATGTAGCAACTGGAATTCTAGAGAGCCTATCTGGACGAGTTATCTTCAAACGCGATACTGGAAAGCTTTGCTTTGCAACGCTACGTGAGGGGGATGGCACAGAGCTACAGGCCATGTTCTCTCTCGACAAAGTTGGCGCTGAAGTTTTAGATCAGTGGAAGAGCGATATAGATATTGGCGATCTCGTAAGCGTCACTGGTGAGATCATCACTTCAAAGCGCGGTGAATTATCTATCCTTGCCAACTCATATCAACTTGCCGCGAAATCTCTCCGTCCGCTTCCTGTCGAACATAAACCTCTCTCTGAAGAGACAAGAGTGCGGATGCGTTATGTCGATCTTATTGTCCGCCCCGAGGCCCGCTTTAACGCGCGGCTTCGCCCACGGGTTATGAAATCTCTCCGTGAATCATTTGGATCTCGTGACTTCATCGAAGTAGAAACTCCAATGTTGCAGGTAATGCATGGTGGTGCCACAGCTCGCCCTTTTAAAACTCATAGCAATGCATACGATATGGAACTTTTTCTTCGTATTGCTCCCGAGCTTTTTCTCAAGCGTTGTGTCGTAGGCGGTTTAGAGCGTGTCTTTGAAATCAACAGAAATTTCAGAAATGAGGGAGCTGATTCGACGCATTCCCCAGAATTTGCGATGATCGAGGCTTACCAGTCCTATGGTGATTGGGATTCGATTGCGGAGCTCACTCGCAATTTAGTTCAAGAGTCTGCGATGGCAGTTTTTGGATCTCATGTAGTAACTCACCAAGATGGTCGCGAATTGGATCTTGGTGGCACCTGGCGAGAGGCGAATCTCTTCGATCTAATTTCAGAAGGCGTCGGTGAAGTAGTTTCACCACAAGCATCTATGGATGAGCTTAAGAAGTTTGCTGCCAAATTAGGTATGAAGGTTGATCCAAAATGGGTCACCGGAAAACTCGCCGAAGAGATTTTCGAGCATGTAACCGCAGGCAAACTCAATGAACCAATCTTTGTGCGAGGTTATCCGGTGGATACCTCACCGCTAGTCCGAGCCCACCGCCTGACTCCAGGTTTGGTTGAGAAGTGGGATCTCTATGTTGAAGGTTTCGAACTAGCCACCGGCTATTCGGAGTTAATTGATCCTGTGATTCAACGCGATCGCTTGGTTGAACAGGCAGCCCTGGGTGCCAAGGGAGATGTCGAGGCGATGAACCTCGATGAAGATTTCTTGCGCGCCATGGAATATGGAATCCCTCCAATGGGTGGAATGGGCATGGGAGTCGATCGACTCTTGATGGCGTTGACGGGTCTGGGAATCCGGGAAACTATTCTCTTCCCACTTGTAAAGCCAGAGGAGCAGTGATTACACGAAGATGACACTCATCATTCGCCCCGCGCGCACATCGGATATCAAAGCCATTCACACCATCATTGACGCTTATGTTCTGGGTCGTCGCCTCTTAGCAAAAGAGACAGTCACACTGTACGAAACGGTCCAAGAGTTCACCGTTGCAGAGTTTGACGGCGAAGTTGTTGGCTGTGGCGCCCTGCACGTTCTCTGGGAGGATCTCGCCGAAATCCGTTCCGTCGCCGTCTTAGAGAAGATGCGTGGCAAGGGGATAGGCAATGCGATCATCGCCAATATCGTCGACCGAGCTCGCATCCTGGGAGTGGCACGAATCTTCTGCCTAACATTTGAGACTGACTTCTTTGGAAGAAATGGCTTTAAAGTGATTGAGGGCACGCCGGTAGACCACGAGGTTTACCAGCAGCTTTTGCGCTCATATGACGAAGGTATAGCCGAATTCCTAGATCTAGAGCGGGTCAAACCCAATACTCTGGGAAATACCAGAATGCTCCGAATTCTCTAAAATCACCGCCCCAGGGCATAAATCTGCGCACATTGGCGTTACAGGTAGGCTAATCCAAGGTAATTAAGAAAGAAGGTGCCCCCATGTTTGAGCGCTTTACAGATAGAGCCCGTCGCGTAGTTGTACTCGCGCAAGAAGAGGCTCGTATGCTCAACCACAACTACATCGGCACCGAGCACATCCTCTTGGGTCTTATCCACGAGGGTGAGGGCGTCGCCGCAAAGGGCCTTGAGGCTCTCGGTATCTCTTTAGAAGCCGTGCGCTCCCAGGTCGAAGAGATTATCGGCCAAGGTCAACAAGCCCCATCTGGCCATATTCCATTTACTCCACGCGCCAAGAAAGTTCTCGAACTTTCGTTGCGTGAAGCTCTGCAACTCGGGCATAACTACATCGGCACCGAACATATTCTTCTTGGTTTGATTCGTGAAGGAGAAGGTGTTGCTGCGCAGGTTCTTGTAAAGCTCGGCGCTGATCTCAATCGTGTTCGCCAGCAGGTAATTCAACTGCTCTCTGGATATCAAGGTAAGGAAGCGGTTGCTCAAGGCGGTCCCGCCGAAGGCACACCAACCACATCTTTGGTACTCGATCAATTCGGCCGTAACCTCACACAAGCTGCGCGCGAAGGAAAGTTAGATCCGGTCATTGGCCGCGAAAAAGAGATCGAACGCGTTATGCAGGTTCTCTCACGTCGTACTAAGAACAACCCAGTACTCATTGGTGAACCCGGCGTCGGCAAAACTGCCATCGTCGAAGGTTTAGCTCAGGCAATTGTTAAGGGAGATATCCCAGAGACCTTGCGCGATAAGCAACTTTATTCACTCGACCTCGGTGCTCTTGTTGCCGGTAGTCGCTACCGTGGAGATTTTGAAGAGCGCCTCAAGAAGGTTCTCAAAGAGATTCGCACACGTGGAGATATCGTGCTCTTCATTGACGAGATCCACACCCTCGTGGGTGCCGGTGCTGCTGAAGGCGCAATAGATGCTGCAAGCATTTTGAAGCCAATGCTCGCCCGTGGAGAGCTGCAGACGATTGGTGCAACCACACTTGATGAGTATCGCAAGCACCTAGAGAAGGATGCTGCGCTCGAACGCCGCTTCCAGCCTATTCAAGTAGCCGAACCAACGTTGACCCACACCATTGAAATTCTTAAAGGTCTACGCGATCGTTACGAGACACATCACAAGGTTTCGATCTCTGACTCTGCAATTGTGGCTGCTGCGACCCTTGCTGATCGCTATATCTCAGATCGCTTTTTGCCAGATAAAGCTATCGATCTTATTGATGAAGCTGGTTCCAGACTTCGTATTCGTCGCATGACCGCTCCACCTGAGCTCCGCGAATTTGACGAGAAGATCGCTCGCGCTCGCAAAGAAAAAGAGTCGTCGATCGACGCACAAGATTTCGAAAAGGCTGCCTCGTTCCGTGATCAAGAGAAAGTTCTTATCGCTGAGAAGGTAGAACGTGAGAAGACCTGGAAAGCCGGAGATCTCGATGTCGTCGCAGTAGTCGATGAAGAGTTAATCGCAGAAGTTCTCTCGCACTCCACCGGTATTCCTGTCTTTAAATTGACCGAGGAAGAGACCGCCCGCCTGCTTCGCATGGAAGATGAATTGCACCGTCGCGTTATCGGACAAGACCAAGCTATTCGTGCGCTATCACAAGCCATTCGACGCACCCGCGCTGGCCTCAAAGATCCAAAGCGCCCTGGTGGCTCCTTTATCTTCGCTGGTCCTTCTGGCGTTGGAAAGACTGAACTATCTCGCACCTTGGCTGCCTTCCTCTTTGGTGATCAAGATGCATTAATTCAACTCGATATGTCTGAGTACTCCGAGAAGCACACAGCATCTCGCCTCTTTGGTGCGCCCCCTGGTTATGTTGGTTACGACGAAGGTGGACAGCTCACCGAAAAGGTACGCCGCAAGCCATTCTCAGTCGTTCTCTTCGATGAGATCGAAAAGGCGCACCCAGATATCTTCAATGCGCTTCTTCAAGTTCTAGAAGATGGTCGCCTCACTGACTCTCAAGGTCGTGTCGTGGATTTCAAAAACACCGTAATCATCATGACCACCAACCTTGGTACTCGCGATATCTCAAAGACAATGGGACTTGGTTTCCATAACTCTGATGATGTTCTCGGAAATTACGAGCGTATGAAGCAGAAGGTAAGCGATGAACTTAAGACTCACTTCCGTCCCGAGTTCCTAAACCGTATTGACGATATTGTCGTCTTCCATCAATTGTCTGAGGATGAGATCGTTCAGATCGTTGACCTGATGATCGCCAATCTCGATGAGCGCTTGCGCGCAAAGGATATGGGGATCGAACTCACCTCGGCAGCCAAGGCACTCTTGGCTAAACGTGGATATGACCCAGTACTTGGAGCACGTCCGTTGCGCCGCACTATTCAGCGCGAGATCGAAGATGTACTTTCCGAGAAGATTCTCTTTGGAGATGTTAAGCCAGGAGAGATCACTTTGGTTGATGTGGTTACGACTGATGACAAAGAGTCATTCACCTTTACGGGTGTTATTAAGTCGACCATGCCAGATACCCCTGGTGATTTGGCGGCGACCAGCTCTAATTAATTTGCTAGTTGAAAACTTTTGCCGGTGGTCTCTATGAGGCCATCGGCAATAAGTGTTTTAAGGGCCTTCTCTATTTGAGAGCCGTCATGCCACAATTTTTTGAGTGCAGTTTGGGATAGTTTTTCATTCTCTCGCAGCGCCTGCACGATAGTGCCGCGGCATTGGCGATCGGTGCCCACCCACCCTTGGGATTTTCGTATCTGTTCGGTTGGTGGATAACCAGCATTCCGCCATGCGCACTCTCGTTTTAACGGACATTGCGTACAGAGAGGACTCTTGGAAGTGCAGATCAGCGCTCCAAATTCCATAGTTGCCGCCGCCCACGTGGCGCCATCATCTGGGATCAAGTCATATCGCAGTTTGCGCTCTATCTGCGAGGGGGAGGAGGTGGGGTGTTCGACTCCGTCGATGACCCGAGCAAAGAGGCGGCGGATATTCACATCGAGGACAAGTGCTGGCTCACGGAAGGCAAAGGCTGCGATCGCCGCTGCGGTGTATTCACCCACACCAGGTAGCGCCCGCAAATCCTCGATTGCACGTGGGACTTGATTATCGAAATCGCGAGCGATGATTCCAGCAGACTCATATAAACGTAGCGCTCGACGAGGATAACCAAGGCGACCCCACGCGGTGATCACTTCTGATTTTTTTGCGAGAGAGAGATCCAGTGCAGTGGGCCACTTAGTTAGCCACTGGTTCCAAATTGGAAGAACTCGAATAACCGGAGTCTGCTGCAACATGAATTCACTGACCATTACACCCCAAGGCGTTGTGTTGCGCCAGGGAAGGTCACGCTTGTTCTGATCAAACCAATCTAGAACGACTTGCTGCATCACTCGCTGATCTTCACCTTGGCGATCGCCTGTTCGATCCGAGAAACTTCTAAGATTTCTATGCCGGGAATCTTTAGATCAGAACCGGCGGGAACCATTGCACGTTTAAAGCCGAGGCGGGCAGCCTCAGCGATACGTTGTTGTACTCCGGTTACTTTACGAATCTCTCCGGCTAAGCCGACTTCGCCCACTGCAACGAGGTCGGCGGGGAGGGCCAAGCCCTTAGCGGCCGACGCCACAGAGAGAGCTACAGCAAGGTCAGCGGCGGGTTCGGTGATTTTCATCCCCCCAACGGTCGCAACATATACATCGCGACCGGATAATCGGATTCCGGCACGTAGCTCGAGTACCGCTAAAGTCATTGCAGTGCGCGGATTGTCGAGTCCGGATGTAACACGGCGCGCATTTCCAAAGTCGCGACCTTCTGCAACAGGGACACCTACAAGAGATTGAATCTCTGCAAGGAGCGGGCGCCGGCCTTCAAGAGCAACGGTTACGCATGTACCTGGCACTGGTTCGGAATGGCGACTTGTGAAGAGCCCTGTCGGATCTGTTACTCCGACAATTCCGATATCCGACATATCAAAGCAGCCAACTTCATCGGCGGCACCGAAACGATTCTTAGTAGCACGAATCAATCGCAAACGTGAATGACGCTCACCTTCAAAATTCAAAACGACGTCAACGAGATGTTCGAGTATACGAGGACCCGCAATCGATCCATCTTTCGTTACGTGGCCGACTAATACCAATGTGATATTGCGCTCTTTAGTAATACGAATAAGGGCTGCGGCAATTTCGCGCACTTGAGTTACGCCGCCGGGAGCTCCTTCGACGGTGCTACTAGATATCGTCTGAACTGAATCAATAATAAGTAACTCGGGTTGTACTGCATCGAGATGAGCGATGATCGCACCAAGATCATTTTCGGCAGCTAACCAGAGTGCTGGGTCAATTGCCTTAAGCCGATCTGCTCGAACGCGGATCTGTGAAGCTGATTCTTCGCCGCTTACATATAAGGCGCGCATTTGGGCTCGGGCAGATTCTGCGGCAACAGAGAGAAGTAGCGTTGATTTTCCGACCCCAGGTTCGCCGGTAAGCAATATCGCCGCTCCAGGGACTAAACCTCCACCTAGGACGCGATCGAGTTCGCTCACCCCGCTAGTGCGCGATCGAGCGCTTTCGATGCTTACTTCTCCGATGGGGACTGCTGCTTGTGAAACTGAACCTGCTACCAATGAGAGTCGCTTGGGGGCGCCGATCTCTTCGACGCTTCCCCACGCTTGGCATTCTCCGCACCGTCCAACCCACTTGGTCGATGTCCAGCCGCATTCGCTACAGCGGAAGGGATCTTTAGCTGGGGCTTTAGCCATGATCGATTACTTCTGTGCACCGATCGTGGCGGGATGGATGATGAAGAGCGGTAGTTCGCGCTTCTTATTTTCTTTAGCTAATGCGGCTATCGCTTGAATCCGGGCATCACAATGTTTTTTGAGTTCGGCATAACCTGCTGCTCCCATGAGGGCAATCAACTCGTTGTTGTTAGAAATATAAACTGGTTCGCGGCCCACGTGCGCTTCAGTATTTGCGGTGCAGTACCAAGCGAATTCTGCGCCCCCATCACCCCAGGCCAGCCGTTCGTATTCTCCGATCACCGTTACCGAAATCTCATGTTCGCCAAATTCACGCGTCTCAAAGGAGCGACGAATGGGCAGCTGCCAACAGACATCGGGCTTAGTCTCAACAAAATGTATCTCTTCTTTTTGTGCGAGATGATGTAGGACGCAGCCAAAACTTCCCGTGAAACCGGGCGTCTCGTAACCTTTGCGATTGAGGAATATGCAGGAATCTTCTACCTTGCGGGTCTTGCGATCTCCATCGAGCCCAACTTCTGAAATTCGTAACTTACCCTTGGATTTCTTAGGTTGGGCCTCATCAAAGTATTGCCACATCTCGGGAGTCAAGCGTTCTGCAACCCTTAGAGTGCGCGCTTCATCTTCGTCGTCGGAATAGTAGGCACCGTCAGAACAACATCCAGCATCAGGCTTATCTGCATCAATTCCACAGCAACCAGATCCATAAATGCACTGCCAATAGGAGGTAAGCCAGGTGAGGTCGCAACGGAAGAGCTCCTCTGGTTTTGCGGGGTCGGCAAATTCCACGAAATCACGCGCAAATCCATCTTTAACTTCTGGCATAGTGCGAGAGCCTACTAGTGCGGGGAGACAAGAGCAGACCCACCAGCGCCCTCTAGGTAGCACCATTGGCTAGGCTAACTCCTGTGAACCAGATAGATATTAAGAGCGCCCAGATAGGCCTTATCGGCGTGGGCAACATGGGCGAGGCGCTGCTAGTCGCCCTGTTGAAGGCTGGTTCTGATGCTGGCCGCATCAAATTTGCAGTACGACGGGAAGAGCGGAGCGTTCAGATAGCAGAGCGCTATGGAATCACTGCAGCTTCTATCCAAGAGATGGCTGCCACTAGCGATGTACTGATGATTATTGTTAAGCCCCAGGATTTAGAGAGCATTATGCAGAGCGTTGCTCCAACTCTTAAGGCAGGTGCACTCGTCATCTCGTTCTTAGCTGGAAAGAAGATTGCAACGCTGGAAGCGGGGCTAGGACAGCCCGCCGTTGCTCGGGTTATGCCCAATACTCCGACGCTCTTAGGCGTGGGGATGGCCATTGTCTCTTTCAATAAAATGGTTCAACCCGATCAGAGAAGTTTCGTAAATGATTTCTTAGCTGCCGCTGGAAAGAGCATTGAGGTTGAAGAGACCTTACAAGATGCCGCTGCTGCAACAAGTGGATCAGGGCCCGCTTACTTCTTTGCCTTTGTCGAAGCGATGATTGCTGGTGCTATTGAAATGGGAATAGATTCCACAACTGCTACTACCTTGGTTACTCAGACAATCCTGGGTGCAGCAAAGATGTTGGACGAAACAGGTAAAAGTGCCGCGACCTTGCGCGAAAATGTGACAAGTCCCAAGGGAATGACCTACGAAGGGTTAAAAGTTTTCGAAGAGGGCGATCTCGACGGTCTAGTTGCCCGGGCCATGAACGCAGCGGCTGCCCGCTCGCGTGCGATGGCGTGAAGAGAGCGCTCCTTCTCGGGTCTGCGCTCGCATTTATGATTGCGGCGCCGGCTTGCGCAACTACAAATACCCTTCCTATTGCTGCAACGGCTCTTACGCCCACAGTTGCAACTAATTTCTCTGGTGGAGATGAGGTTCAGCAGCTGTTGACAGCTCCAACTGGGATTTTTCTTATTGGTACTGTTGAAACGACAACTTCACCGCTTGTTTCATCCTTGTCACTCGGCGGGAGTGATGGGTTTATTGCAGCTCTCAATCCGCAAGGGATAAAACTTTGGGAGTTGCGTCTTGGAACATCAGGCGATGATGTAGCTACAGCCGGATATATCGATGCCTCTGGCACTATCTGGGTAGCTGGATCCTCCGCTATTTCGACGGGAGGCGCCACGCCAGCCCCGGGACTAAATCGACTTACAGTCTGGGAGGTAAGCAGTGCCGGCCTCTTGGAAAATACATTCACCAAGGATTTGGTGGATATTGACATTCCTGAATCGATTGTTCTTAAAGGTGCAAATTTCATCATTCAAGGCGCCTCTAACAGATCGGGCCTTCCTGGCTTTTCGCTCTCGCTAACGCCACTAGGAAAGATTGGCACCGTTAAAAATAGCGCGAAAGCCTTTACAAGTTCTCCCCAGATTTTTAACGCCACAAGCGCCGCCTATAGTTGGCAGAGTTACATCACATCAAAGGCGATTAAGGGAGTGACTGGAATTCCTGTTAATCAAAAAACCACAGTTCTCATCAAGAGTGCCTTGAAAGCTAAAACTATAAAGGCTGCCTATTTTATTGGGGGCGCGCCAATTTCATTGCAGTATCAGAGTGCTATCGGCGTCGTTGAATTAACCCAACTTTCTGGCACCTACTTTATTACGATAATTCACACTAAATAAATTAGATTGCTTTAAAGAGCTGCAACTTCCCGCCGACTCCGACGAGTGCGTAGCGAATCTTATTAACGGTAATCCACGTTGCACCCAGCGAATTTGTGAGGCTAGAGGTTGTAACAAGTGAAACCGTCTGATTTGAATTGTCGATGGCACATAATCGATTTTGGCAATTGAAAAGTGCGTGCAGCCCGTCGGTACTCAGCGGTGCGGTTGGAGTTCCGTAGATATCAGTACTTGCCGATATCACGGGGCCGCTCGTTGAAATATCCATAAATCGCAATTGATTTGGGTTGGGAATTGACGTCCCACTTGCGGCCATCCATACCCCGCTTACATCTTTTCCGACGAGAGATAGCGCGAGGTCATAGCCAGCAACGGCCACTTCGCCACCGTAGGTATCTAGAGCGGTGTACTGCCAATCCTCGGGGTAGACAGTGGCGCGTGTGGCGAGTCTGACTTCACCCTGTAGCGCTTGCCTCTGGGGATTTACTTGGAGGATCGAATCGTAGAGCAAGTAGATAGAGCGCCCAACGTTGAGCGCTTTAAGATGGAATCCAACATCGCCAGTGGTGTGACCATTAAGAATGGAATCACCATCGACCAATTGATAAGCCCAACTCCCAACAGTCTTTCCTACTTGTATGGCTGCTAAAACTATGCCTTCACTTTGATCACGATAGAAAATCTGTAGGCCATCGGGAGTATCAACACAGGCGTTGGCTCCACTGACATCGCTGGCGGTACGCACACGATTGGGATTGGAATACTTAATGATGGAGGCACCATTGCCATCAACTACGGAAAAATTCCATTTTTTGCCATCGTATCCGGCATAGCGCAATTGCTTATTTGTAAGGTCGGCGTAAACAAGGTCGAGCCGCTGATTCTTGCCAGCCGCAGAGGTGCAGACGGATATATTGCCGGCGACGTTGTCAGTGGTTCGTCCTCCAACATTAGAGTTTCCATCGACTACGCTCTTAATCCACGCCTTGCCATTCCAGCTCGCGAGTTTAAGATCTCCACTCTTGCCATCGGTGTAAACAACAGTCGGTGCACCCTTAAAGGTAGTTGCAGTAAGAAATTTCGCGTCGGCGCTGGAATCTAAGACCGTGGATTTCCATGGAGCTTGCGGGAAGATCGCGTTACTTGCTTGTGGTGGGGAAACGCCAAGTTGATTGCTAGCGGTGACTGAAAATGAGTAGCGGGAACCATTTTTAAGTCCTGAGATTGTCACCGGACTAGAACTTGCTTGCACCGTAGTTCCAGTTTCAGCGACCTTGACGGAGTAAGAGGTAACCTGTGCCGTTCGCGCATTATCCGGAGGGTCGAAGCTGACAATCGCCGATCTATCGCCAACAATTGCAACGACATTTCGTGGGGCATCAGGAATTCCAACGGGAATACCAGGAGGAGGTTTAAGACGCATGTCGGCGAGCATTCCCAAGACCACAGATCCGGGGGTATGAAAGACGGCGCCAGCGGGCCAGGCAGGGGTCATTAGAGCATTCGCGCCCGAACCTTGAAATGTAGTTTGATCAAGATGGCTCACTGATGAACCGGCTTGATAAGGAATGGGTGTATATAAGATCGGCTTCACGTCATTATTTGCTGCGAACCCGTTCTTGCCCGACCAGACCAGGACATTTTGGAAGGCCAACCCAAGGGCGGCAGAGGGAGAGGCTAAATCCATCAGGCGACTGCCATCTGGTGTTTGCGTAAATGCATCAAAGGGTGTTGGTTGATCGATGCTGCCATATTGCGAAAATGGATCGAAAGAATCATTAGAGAGAAATCCGAGTCCGTGGGCCACTTCATGCAAGATGATGGATTCTAAATCATAGAGATTGTTGGGGCAGTTTCCATCCGTACCCAGATAAAAAGAGTTAGACATAGTCGAATTGATATTGATAGAAATTTCAGGATTGGCTGGGTCAAGATCTTTTCCTGCGATCGCGTTCGCCATAGCCGAGGAATACCAGAGTGTTGAATCAGGTGCACCGGCAAAGTTGTGAAAGAAGCTGACCGGGGAAGCAGAAGCCAAAATTCCAGAAGTTCCTTGTTGAACAAAGTTAGCCACGACATTGATGGGTACCGATGAACTCCAGTTATCTGACCAGATATCGATCGCTGCTTGAACTGCATATTGGTCAACGAGGGGCACATTTATATAATTCACTTTGAAGGTGCTGAGTGAGCCGAGGTGTTTTCCATTGGGGGTGGCTGCGCTGGATGCAAATCTTAGATTTGTGACTGAATCGTGTGAACCATAGATATAGACCCAAGGAGCGGGGACTTTTTCGAGTGAGAGGGCCTGTGCTGGAGCGATCGTAGAGAGGGTTGCAAGAAAGAGAGCCGCAACCGCACTTTTTAACAGGTATCGGGCTCGCATAGGGCAAAATCTTAGTCCTCTGAGAGGATAGATACCATGAGAAAAGTTCAGATCTACTCTAGGCGTGGGTGCCATCTCTGCGATGAGGCTCTGCAAACCTTAGAAATTCTGCAGAGAGAACTGGGTTTCGAAATCGAAGAGATTTTCATTGATGGCGACTCCGACCTCGAGTACAAATATGGGGAGCAGGTACCAGTAATCCAGATCGATCATGTGCAACATGATTTCTTTACAGTCAACCCTGCACGTTTTCGCAAATCATTTGGAGAGATCTCTTAGCTTCTGTGAATTAAATAATTTAATTATCTTTGGATAAAACTTCGTCCGCATCAATGATGCGATATGCATAACCCTGTTCTGCCAAGAAGCGTTGGCGATTTTGGGCAAAGTCTTGATCGACCGTATCTCTAGCCACAAGTGAGTAGAAGCGCGCACTTCGTCCATCAGATTTTGGACGCAAGATGCGACCTAGACGTTGCGCCTCTTCCTGTCTTGATCCAAATGTTCCCGAAACTTGAATGGCAATTGTTGCATCTGGTAGATCAATGGAGAAGTTAGCGACTTTAGATACCACCAAACACTTAATCTCACCGCTGCGATAAAGATTGAAGAGTCGTTCTCGTTCCTTGACGGGAGTATCTCCTTTAATAACGGGGACACCAAGCTCTGCTCCAAGGGCATCGATCTGATCCAAGTATTGACCAATGACCAGTACTTGATCGTCAGCGTGTGCTCGGGCTAAGGCGATTGCAACTTTATGTTTTGTTGCCGTAGTAGAACAAAAGCGATAACGATCTTCCTGCTCAGCTGTCGCATAGTTGAGACGTTCTTCTTCGGTAAGAGTAATTCGTACCTCTACGCAATCTGCCGGGGCGATATAGCCTTGCGACTCGATCTCTTTCCAAGGAACGTCAAAACGCTTGGGTCCGATGAGCGAGAAAACTTCGCCCTCCATGCCATCTTCGCGCACGAGCGTTGCCGTAAGTCCGAGTCGGCGGCGAGATTGGATATCTGCCGTAAAGCGAAAGATCGGTGCTGGGAGCAGATGAACCTCATCGTAAATAATGAGTCCCCAGTCGATCGCATCAAAGAGGTCGAGATGAGAGTAGACACCGTTGCGGCGCATCGTCATAACTTGATAGGTCGCGATGGTTACCGGGCGGATCTCTTTCTTTGCCCCGGAGTATTCTCCAATGTCATCTTCGTGCAATGTGGTGCGGCGTAATAGCTCATCGCGCCACTGCCGGGCGGCAACGGTGTTGGTAACCAAGATCAGCGTTGTGGCCTTGGCGTGAGCCATCGCGGCTGCGCCTACGATTGTTTTGCCGGCACCACAAGGAAGTACAACAACTCCAGAACCACCATGCCAGAAACCTTCGGCCGCCATCGCTTGATATTTGCGAATCGACCAACCCTCTTCTTTTAGGGCAATCTCATGATGTTCGCCATCGACATATCCTGCAAAATCCTCGGCTGGCCAACCCAATTTAAGCAGGGCCTGCTTTAAGAATCCACGTTGGCCAGGGTGTACGACAAGAGTCTCGTCATCGATCTGTAGACCGAGCATCGGAGCGATCTTCTTGCCGCGAGTAACTTCGCGAAGCACGGCGGGATCATTTGAGACCAAGGTGAGACCATGGACTGGGTGAGCTTCAAGTCGTAAACGACCATAGCGCGACATGGTTTCCGCAATATCGATCAGCAGGGCATGTGGAACCGCGAAGCGGGAATACTTTAAAAGGGTATCGACTACTCGCTCGGCATCGAGGCCAGCGGCACGCGCATTCCATAACCCCAGTGGGGTCAAACGGTAGGTGTGGATATGTTCAGGAGATTTTTCCAATTCAGCGAAGGCCGCGATCGCTCTTCGGCATTCATCAGATAGCGGATGGTCAATATCGAGCAGTAGGGTCTTGTCGCTCTGAACTATCAGTGGACCATCAGCCATTAAATTAATTCCTTAATGAAGCCCGCGATGAGCGAGATTCTGGTTTCGATACGACTAGCAAAAATATGTTCGTGGGCGGCGTGCGCACCGTAACCCGAGGCTCCAAGCCCGTCCAGCACTTTTCCGCCAACAGCCGCTGCCAAATTTCCATCACTGGCTCCACCGACTGAAACATGCCCGACTGGAGGATGACCTAGCTTTTTTGCAACCACTTCAATTAATTCGTATAACTCAGCAGTTGCCGCGTGCTCGAGGGGAGGGCGATTTATTCCTCCAGATATTTCAATTCTCGCTTCTGGGTGAAGTGGTCTTAGTGACTTAATTGCTGCGTCAACACGACTTAATTCAGCAGACAGGAAGGAGCGAGCATCAACATCTAGAAAGGCCGCTGCTGGAACAGTATTTGTGGTGGAACCCGAGTGCATCAAAGTTGGGACTACGGTAGTTCCGTGTTCGGTATTTTCAAGTGCACCGAGCGCCAATGCAATCCGAGAAATTTCGGTCGTGGCGTTGATCCCCTTTTCGGGTTCTAGTCCAGCGTGTGCTGCGCGACCGTGAATCGTGATGCGGTACATCGATGTGCCCTTGCGACCAATTTTGACCGTATCATCAATCGATGATTCAAAGACGAGCGTCGCCTTGGCAGATCTAGCCAGGCGCTCGATCAGTTCACGTGATGCATGTGAACCAATTTCTTCATCGGTGGTACCAATGAGAGCAATTTTTTCGAAGGCGCTTGGAATATCTTTGATGGCATACATGGCTTGTAAAAAGCCGGCCTTCATATCGAAGATGCCAGGTCCAAAGATCTGATCGCCTTCGGTGCGCCAGAGCGGAAGATATGAGTCGGTCGGCCAGACGGTATCGAGATGACAGAGAAGGACTACTTCAGGAGCTTCGGCGCCCCACCAGAAAACAGGACGACCACCTGCCTGCGAGATCTGCGCTGCATGGGGGAGATTTCGTGCAGCGATCTTTACCGCTAACTCAACGACCTTGGTGCAGGAGGCAATATCTTCACTGGGAGATTGGCACTCCACCAGTTCTTGCAGATCGGCGAGGAAGGTCATGGGCTAAGCCTAGTTGGCAGGGCTTACGCCGGTGATACGCGGGATGCGGAAATGGGCGATCTCGCCCGTGGCGTGGTCGCGCGCGACCAAGGTGCCAAGTGAGATCGAGAGCGGATCGATTAATCTATTAGAGACGCCGCCGTTGGAATCGGCATATCCGATTGTCAGGCTGGCACGCTCCTCGATAAATTTATGAAGCAGGTCGACGGTCTCGTTAGCCGTAGTTCGAGGCACATCGCGCGGCTTATGGGAACTGGCGCGCTCGCCTGCCCGCAGCGCACGCACAGCAGAGGCGATCAAGGTTTCACCGGGCGCACTTATTTCAGCAATCACTCGCGGAGGTTTCGGCCTTGCCTTGGCGCGTCTGACTTTAGGAGCTGAAATTAAAACGCCAGTCTCATTTTCAGCAGCTGGAAGATATCCGCCATCGCGTAGAAGACGCATTAACTCTGCGCTATCGATCTCGCTTATCAAGACCTGCGGTGCGAGTTTACGTAACCTTAAATGTTCAAGTCGCTTGTCGTGCATGATTTCTTGAATGAGACCTTCATCTTCGCAACGTAAGTATGACGTCGTACTTCCTGCACGCAACTTTCCATGGCGCTTTGCAACATCTGAAATTAAATAATCTAGCGGTTGTGGCATCGCAGTCTTGGAGATCTTCTTCAAGAAATCCCTTATCTGATCGCCCGTTTGTCCATGATCCAAACCACGGCGAATGGAAGCTTCACTGAAACGATAGACGCTAGCTCCACCACGACTTTCGATATCTGCGATGGTACCGATTGCATTAGCCAGTTCCAGGGTGAGTGGACCGGGGGCTATTGCGCTGTTATCGGCTTGAATCAGAATATGATCAACTGGTTTCGGGAGTGCTTTTTCTACACCCAAATCTTCGTGCGAGATAAGAGCGAGAGCAAATGTTGAGATAGCTCCTTGCCCGGTCAATCCCAGCCACTCTGCTTCGCGAAGTATCCATTCGGTGTAATCACGATTTGCCCGCGTTGGAAGTATCCACGTAAGCGTTGCGGCGATTGAATCTAGAGCAGGATCAGTCTCAAGATGGTCTTTAAGTAAATTGAGAATCACTTTCTTAAGTGTGGATACTCCACCTCGATCCAACTCTGGACCGAGTGCAGCGATATTCTTCGAATCACTTTTTCCGATTAGCCCACTTACGCGTGAAGTTTCCAGCCAGAGAGTGACCAAGGCATGCCATTGTTCTTCAATGCTCTTTGTAAGCCAAAGGTCGAAGGCGCTTGTCGGAAGAATTTGATCATCGGTATCTATGACTATTAATCCACCGATGTAGAGGAGCTCTGCTACAAATGCTGCGCAACTCTCTGAAACTCCCAAGTGCTCTGCGGTGCGCTTTAGATCGCGAACCCCGAGTCCGCCTGATCGAAGCGCCGTAGGTGGCTCATCGGACCAGTTGTGGCCAAGCTCTTCTGCCCATCGAACAAATGTTGAAATATTTGCGATTGCAGCTAGATCTGCAGACTTCTGCTTTCTCTGCACACCGGTTATGGAAGGTCGGGTTGGCTGCAGAGCTTTGAAAACTTTGCCTTCGCGAAAATGCATTGCTACTTCACGCGGTAGTAAAACGGTTTGAGAATCAAAAGGGACTAGAAAGTTATTTTCTAATAACCATTTGATTGCTGGTGGCGCCTTCTTGATATCAGAAATTTGGCCTTTAGGCGGTCCCCAAACCATCTTGCCAAGCGTTTCGATAGCGCCTTTAGGTGAAGTTTCAAGTGCAGCGAAATCAAATGGCTTAGAGCTTTTAACGCCTAGACCTGCGGGATATTCTCCGATGATCGTGCGAACATTTGATGTCACGCGGTAGCGCTCACCATCGCGGTATATGAGTGCGATCTCCCAGAGGGATTCAACTGCGACTACAGCATCATCGGATGTTACGGCCATAATTTGTTGTAACGAGATTGGTTCGTCGAGGGTGCAGATCGCGGTCAAAATATCTAAACGGAATTTGTCCAGGGATTCGCGAGCTCGCAACAAGCTCGGCGCTGAATTAGCGCGTGCCGCTAGGGCCATCACATCTGTCGGGACAGGCGAAATGAGATCAGGCCGAATCGAGAAGAGCGATTTGATCTCATCATCAGATCGATTGCGCAGCTCTTCAGTGAAGGAGATCGTTGGGGTAGACATAACTGCCCTACATTACTGGGGTTTGCTTACCTGCTGCGACGCCAACTTCGTGGAGATAGAAGGGTTCTGAGCTTGACCACGCGTCCAAGTACGGGCGCTGCGACCTTTTTCAGGGCTCTCATCCTTCGAAAGTCATATATAGGCCACTCTTCCCGCACAGCATGTATCTGCAGGAGGGTATCTGGATTAATTGCTCGGGGGTTACCCACCGCTTGAAGTAACGGAATGTCATGGTGACTATCGGAATATGCATATGAGTTAGCCAAATCGATGCCACGTTCCTCGGCTAGCGCTCTTACGGCGATCGCCTTCGTTGGGCCATGCAAGAGTTGGCCGATCAACTTCCCGGTGTACACACCATCTTTGACCTCTGCGACAGTTCCAAGGGCTCCAGTAAAGCCCAATCGCTTGGCGATGAGATCAGCGAGATCCTTCGGAGTGGCAGTAACGAGCCAAACCTCTTCGTCGTGATCAAGGTGGTTATTAGCGATTTCGATAGTTCCCTGCCAGAGCGCTGGGGAGACATATTCGTCGTAGACCTCTATGCCCATCTTTTCAATGATGGAGACATCGTGGCCCCGGAAGAATTCACAGGCAGCTCCTTGAATCTTGGCGATCTCTTCCTTGTTTTCAATTCCCGAGAGGCGATATCGCAAATTGGCCATCACAAAGTTGGAGATATCTTTCTTAGTGAAGAAGCCCCTCTGATACATCCCCTTGCTGAGGAAGAAAAGGGATGATCCCCGCATCAAGGTATTGTCGACATCAAAGAAAGCCACTCGCTTCAAGGGGAGCGCCATATCACTAGCCTAGCCACCCTTGGCGTAAACCCTCACGCGGGCCCAGTCGCGCTCCTCCTTTATGCTTGCGGGATGAGTCCCACCATTCATTTCTTAAGGCATGGAGAGGTCTTCAATCCTGAGAAGATTCTTTATGGTCGCCAACAGGGCTGGTACCTCTCCGAGCGTGGCCAGGAGATGGCCAAGACGGTAGCCGAATGGTCCAAGCAGTTCGAAGTCGGAGCAGTCTTGGCTTCGCCATTGCAGCGCGCACAGGAGACAGCGCGCCCGCTCGCTGCGGCGCACTCTTTGCAGATCATCACCGATGAGAATTTAATCGAAGCATCAAATGTCTTTGAAGGTCAAAAATTTGAAATGGGATCTGGAGTTTTGCGCCACCCTAAGTCGTGGCGCCATCTAACTCGTCCCTGGGTTCCTTCTTGGGGAGAACCTTACGAAGAGCAGGTAGCTCGCATGTTAGCCGCGCTCTTTGCTGCACGCGATGCTGCTGGCGGAAAGGATGCCTTTGCCATCTCGCATCAACTTCCCATTTGGATTCTTCGCTCAGCAGTTGAAGGTCGTCGAATGTTGCATGATCCGCGTAAGCGCCAATGCACACTCGCCTCTGTCACGAGTTTTCATTTAGATGCTGCGGGAGATATTGAAGGGGTCAGCTATTCAGAACCGGCGCGCCACCTCTTGCCGGAGAAGAAATGAAGCGCTTAGCAATTTTTCTCTTCGCTCCTCTCTTTCTGCTTACAGGGTGTTCCAGCGGTGGATTATCGACAGCTAATCAAAATGCGTTCGTATCTGGTGATGGTGTCGCGATCTATGTAAAAGCTCCAGATCGCAAGCTGGCACCAATTATTTCTGGGGCAACGCTAGAAAGTGGATCTATTGCCCTCGCTACAGGAAAGGTAACTGTCCTCAATGTTTGGGCATCCTGGTGTTCTCCATGTCGAGCTGAAGCGCCTCTTCTCTCTGACTTTGCTATCAAGTATTCGCCGCAGGGAGTGCAATTTGCAGGAATCTTGACGCGAGATAACCCTTCATCTGCATTGCAATTTGTAAAGCGCTTTAAGATTGCCTATCCAGTGTTTACCGATGATTCAGTTCTCGCTAAATTTAGAAACTCGCTAGTTCCCAATGCAATTCCCACCACGCTGATTATCGATGCACATGGATATGTTGCTGCGCGTGTAAGCGGAGAAGTTACCGTCGCACTTCTTACCAATTTGATCGATAAGGTTCTAAAGGATGCGCCTCATGCATAACTTCTTCGTGCACCAAATCCTGGGTGGCAACCTTCTGCTAGCCCTTGGCGTTGCGGTTATCGCCGGTCTGATCTCTTTCTTCTCGCCTTGCGTCTTGCCACTGGTTCCCGGGTATCTTGCATATTCAGCGGGGATGACCGATGTGAAGAACAAAGGGCGAACTGCGCTGGGGGCGATCCTCTTCGTTTCAGGTTTCTCGGTGCTCTTTATAAGTTACGGCGCGCTATTCGGTTCCCTTGGTTCCAAGATTTCGAGTGGATCACGATGGCTACAGATTGTGCTCGGCCTGCTGACAATGTTGATGGGTACCATCTTTCTCTTCAACCAAAAGTTTTATCGATCATTCAAACCGCAGTGGAAGTCGACGACCGGTTTGCTTGGAGCACCGCTCTTAGGTTTTCTCTTTGGTTTGGGTTGGACCCCATGCATCGGGCCAACACTGGGCGCGGTACAGGCTCTCTCGTTCCAGAGTTCGAGCGCACTGCGTGGCGCAATATTGAGCATCGGCTACTGCTTTGGAATCGGCGTTCCATTTATCGTTGTCGGTCTGTTTTTTGATCAATCGGCAAAGTTGCGCCGCTTTATCTCCAAACGCGGCAACCTCTTAACTATTTTCGGCGGTGTCTTTCTCATCATCATTGGATTCTTACAAGCAACTGGATTGTGGGGGCAGATTATTAACTCCCTACGTTCCTCCATCTCTAGTTTTGTGCCGATCGTCTGATGGCGCAGCCCGAGAGCCAAGTTCCCAACATTGGGGTAACCGGTTTGCTGCGCTGGGCTTGGCGCCAGTTAACAAGCATGCGCACGGCACTTATCTTATTGATGCTCTTAGGAGTAGCAGCGATTCCGGGCTCGCTCTTTCCGCAACGCAGTCAGAATCCTCAAAAAGTTGACTCCTACTTCACATCTGATCCCACGCTAGCTAAGTGGATGGATCGACTCCATTTATTTAATGTGTATGCATCGCCTTGGTTTAGCGCGATCTACCTTCTTCTCTTTATCTCTCTCATCGGTTGTGTTCTACCCCGTACCTTCCACCACCTGCGCGCGATCGCTAAGAAACCACCTCTTACTCCGCGAAACTTAGATCGCATGGAGGGTTACAGAATTGTCCCGGTTGACCAAGAACAAGCGCTGGAAATTGCAGAAAAGTGGTTGAAGCATCATCGCTTCCGAATTCGGCGTGAAGGTAATTCAATATCTGCTGAAAAAGGTTATAGCCGCGAAACAGGAAATCTCTTATTTCATCTTTCATTAATCTTGATTTTGGCGGGAGTCGGTCTGGGTGGACTCATGGGGATGAAGGGTGAAGCTATTTTGAATGTGGGCGATCGATTTATAAATACACCAACCTCGTATGACAATATAAGTTACGGGAAATTTCAAGGTCAGGGATCACTGGCTCCATTCTCTCTAACTGTCAAAAATTTCGTCGCCTCTTATCTGCCAACGACTGGCCAACCTAGTAACTATGTACTTACAACTAGCATCTCCTCCCCGATTGGTGCCCCTGCCAAAGAGGTGATTATTAAAGTCAATAAGCCTTGGACTTCTGGAAGTACCAAGGTGTACCTGCAAGCAAATGGTTATTCACCTGTCGTAACTGTCCGTGATAAATCCGGCAATATAACTTTCCAAGGTGCCGTTATATTTCTTCCGCAAGATGGCAATCTAAGTTCTCTCGGAGCGATCAAGATTCCTGATATGAAGCCACAGATTGGTTTCATCGCATCTTTTATTCCAACGGCAAGCAGTACGGCGGCTCGTGGAATATTCTCGACTTATCCTGAGGTATTAGATCCTCGCCTCGTACTTTCTGCTTGGAAAGGAAACTTGGGGCTAGATAGCGGCACTCCACAATCGGTGTACTCCTTGGACACGTCCAAGATGACGAAGATTGGTCTAAAAGCACTAACGCTTGGAAGCACGTATGACTTTGGTGCTGGAACGATCACCTTCGATGGATGGAAAGCTTGGGTCAATCTGCAGATTGTTGACGATCCTGGCAAGATGTATTCACTCTTTGGGGCGATCTTTGCGATCTTGGGGTTACTGATCTCACTCTTTACACGCCAGCGCCGGATTTGGATAAAGGTGGGGGATGATGTTGAAATAGCGGGACTTGCAAAGAATGGCATTCTTGGATTGGAAGAGGAACTCAAAGCGCTAGCGCGGGCGCTTGAAGAATTTAGAGGAGAAACTCAGTGACGTCTACCAATCTCGCATATTTTTCGAATGGCGCAATTTATGCCTGTCTGGCGATCTTTACGATCGCTTTTTTCTCCCATGCTATTGAAGTTGCCTGGTCCGTCCGAAATGTAGAGAATCACGATCAGACTGAGTT
>CAIUIT010000012.1 GCA_903899375.1 uncultured Actinomycetes bacterium | reverse complement strand
TGATCGAGCCAGGTGTCCTCTTCGTGGGCATCTGCCCCGGAAATCTCAATATTCATGCGGAATCGACGTGGATCTAACTCTGCGATGTCGGCAGATTCTTGAAGAGCTTGAATGGAACGAGAACTGATGAGTGAAAGGCGACCGACATCAGTCCCAGATCGATCGGGTCCAGCCTTGATCATCTTTACGGGGCGGCCGAGTCTTTGCGAGAAGAGCTGATCCCACGGTCCAAGAACTTCGTGACCGGCAACGTCCCACATTGTGAAGAAGTTTCCCGAGGTGGCTTCACCCAGTCGAACTTCGTCTTCGCGGAGGAGCTCGCCGTTTTCGTAAAGCGCGAGCGTCTGCTTTGATTGATCATAGGAGGCAGAGAAGCCGGGAAGTTCGCCGGTCTTTGAAGTAGAAAACATAGAACCGGATTCGTCGATGAGAAAGAAGTCACGGTCACCAACAACTCCACGCTCGTTTACTTCAATGGATTGCGGATGATGCAGTGCGAAACCCTTGATCGGTGTTGTCGATAGCGTGGCAACATGCATAGGTAGCACTGTAATCTCAAAAGATGGCAAAACCAGGGAAGTGAGGCAAGTAGGACTTGAACCTACGACGACCGAATTATGAGTTCGGGGCTCTAACCAACTGAGCTATTGCCTCTTATTGTGTGAGTACCCGCGTATCGTACGCGGTATGAGAACTCTGACCAAAGTGATGGCTCTTGGCCTGCTTATAACTGGGGTCGCGATGCCGATATCTCAGGCAGCGCCGGTCTATACCTTCCCGGTTCAGGGTTGCAAGTACACCTATGGCAAGTATCACCACAACTATCCAGCAACCGACATTTTGACCCATGTGGGATGCCTCTTTGTGGCTCCGACCGCGGGAGTCGTCGATGAGGTCAATCGCATCGATCGCTTTACCTGGAAGACGGATCTGGGGGCAGATCGTGGTGGTTTATCGATTTCGATTATTGGAGATGATGGCGTTCGATATTACGGATCACATCTTTCATACATCAGCGCAAAGATTGTGCCAGGTTATCTCGTCAAAGTTGGCGAAGTGATGGGTCGCACGGGGGATAGCGGTGATGCACGGGGAACGGCACCGCATTTACACTTTGGAATTTCGTGGCCTACACCGCCCGGAATCTGGTGGGTCAGACGCGGTGAGTTGTATCCGTGGAAGTATTTAGATGCTTGGAAGATAGGCAAGAACCTTTCACCAGTGCAATCTGTTAAAGCGCTAGAGAAGAAGGTGGGACTGGTCCCCAAGCAAGTCGGTTACTAAATACGAAAGGCCCCACCATTTCTGGTGAGGCCCAACGCATTAATGGTTAATTAAGCAGGATTAACTGCATCAGCCTGAGGACCCTTAGGACCTTGTACGACTTCAAAAGTTACTGCTTGACCCTCTTCGAGAGACTTGTAGCCATTGCCTTGGATAGCTGAGTAGTGAACAAATACATCTTGTCCGCCGCCATCAACAGCAATAAAACCAAAACCCTTTTCAGAGTTGAACCACTTAACTGTGCCTGTTGCCATGTAGATATTTCCTTCGGTATGTGAGTGAAGCTAAAGATTTCCTTAGCTTCGGTCTTCCTCTTTTACAGCGATACCGAATCCATGAAACGGG
>CAIUIT010000011.1 GCA_903899375.1 uncultured Actinomycetes bacterium | reverse complement strand
CGCGAATCCACGCGAACGGCGGCATAACCGAATGCTGTCCAATGCTCCGGGTCAACTAACTCCCATGCCGCATACTTGCCGCTACTTCCCTCTAGATCCTTAGGGAAGCGCGCGTTAAGACGTTCCCATTGGCGTGGATACCCCGCTGCGAAAGTTAATCCTTTGGCATAAGGGCCATAACTTGCGATAACGGGCAGCTTTTCACCGTGAAGAGGACGATAAATATCTGCGCGCAGAACGAGACCATCATCCATGGTGATTGGAACATCCCAGTCAATAAACATCCCGTCGCGTTCCTCTGACTTTAAAGCCCCAGTAATTGGTTTCATCAGATACCGCTCCCTCTTACTCGTATTGAGTCTCCCGCCTTTTGTGGGAGCCGCACCGAACCTACGAAAGCCAAAAAAACCAGAGCTGCGAGCACAATGAATGCGAAGGTGAATTGATCGGCACTTCCAAAGAGGGCCGCACCTAACTTGAGTGCCAAAACTGCAATCGCGACAGCAAAGACTTGAGTTAGTTGTTGAATCATCGATGACAGACTATTTGCCTGTTGCATTTTCGGTTGATCAATATCCGCAAAGGTGATCGTGTTGTAACACGTATACCCCAGAGACCGAACTGAGCCACTGAAAAGCAAGAGAGCCCAAATGAAAAATAAAGGGGTTGAAACTTTAAGAATAGATATCAGAAGGATGCTTGCACCGGAGAGGCTCGTTGCAATCATCAAGATATGGCGAAATGGAAGTTTTTTGAGCAGTGGTGTTGTGAGAGGCTTGAAGAAGAAATTCCCAAGGAAGAGAAAGAGGACGGTACTTCCAGCGCGTACCGGAGACCAGCCAAATTTATCCTGGAACATCAAAGGCATTAAGAATGGAACGGCATTAATTCCGATTCTAAATGCTGCACCGGCAGTATTCGCAAACCTGAAAGTTCTGACATGTAATGCATCTAAACCAACCAAAGGGATTGGAACTTTAAACATATGCCGGACGGTAGGTACTCCTAAACCAAGGCCTAAAACAAGGAGAATCGATGTTGCCAAGATATTTACCTTCGGATTCCCCAGCGCCGCGGCACCAAAAACTAGAGCCCCTAACGAGATAGATGCCCCAACAAACCCAGTCCAGTCAAGCTTTTGAGCACTCGTGAGAGCGCCTTTTGGAATCAACTTAATGGCCAAGACTAGTTCGATGATTCCTATTGGAAGATTAATGGCGAAGATCCAGGGCCAAGAAAAATGAGCAATTATCAATCCGGAGAGTGCGGGCGCGATGATCGGAGCCGTGAGAGCGGGCCAGGTCAAATATGAGATTGCTCTAATCATGTGAGCCTTATCTGTCGCTCGCAATACCACTAGTCGACCCACAGGAACCATCATCGCTCCGCCTGCACCTTGGATAACGCGCATAATAGTGAGTTGAGTCAGCGTCGTGCTGCCGGCGCATAGTAAAGATGCTCCAGTAAAAATTACAATGCTGGTAAAGAGAACGGGTCTCGCTCCCCATTTTTCAACGAACCAAGCACTCACAGGAATGAGAACGACTACTGCCATTAAATAGGCAGTGGCACAGATGCCCACTTGGCCAGAGAGAATATGGAACTGGCGCGCAATTGTTGGAGCGGCGGTTGGTATTACTGCGGCATCCAAATTCTCCATGAAAAGCAAACCTGCAACCAAGAATGCTATGGGACCAACTTCCCACCGCTGTGAACTCTTTTTCACAGCCCTGCCTTCGCTAGCGCGCCCTGCAAAGATCGACTATACGCGCTGCTTGTAACGCTAGCCCCAGATACTCCCTGGATCTCGGCGGAGTTCTGGCTAATTGCCTCCTTTCGTAGGATTGGCACAGATACTCGCGCCAGAGTTATTGAACGGGTATCAGAATTGGGAAGTACTAATGGGATCACATCAATAATGTGATGGTCCTTCACGACAACTTCGACCTGCAAACTACTATAAATCGTCTTTATGACCGGACCTTTAAAAATCTGTACCCCGGTAACTGCAGGCTTAGCCTTAGGGCTCTGCATTAAGCGCACAAAGGCAAACCCGACGAGGGAAAATATGATGAGACCGAACAGGAGAAATACCCCGTATTTTCGCCTCATTAGACCGCCAGGATAAATTTGCCAACGGCGGAGCGTTGCTCAAATATCTCATGTGCCCTTGAGGCCTGTGCCAAAGGAAAGACTTCGGTCACATCTATCTTTATGGTTCCGTCCTGAACTAATTCCACTGATCGCCTTAAGCTTTCTGCAAGAATTTCTGGACTGTGGTCAGAGAGTGAACCATTAGAAATGCCAACAAATCCAATGCATTTGCTTCTAAACCAGAGCGCTGATGGTAACTCTTGCGGTGCTCGCGAGATATTGCTGTACGAAACCAATCTACCAAATGGAGCAACGATTTCAAGGGAACGTTTCTGGACTGATCCGCCTACTGGATCTAAAACGATATCGGCTCCGCGACCATCAGTTAATTCCAGCACTCGTTCCGCAAAATTTTCATAATTCATAAGCTCGTCGTAACCATGTGCCTTTGCGTAATCTGCTTTTGACATATCACTAATAGTTCCTAGTAGGCGAGTTCCTGGAATCTTCTTAATCAATTGACCCACTATCGATCCCACTCCGCCCGATGCCGCATGGAGTAAAATTGTCTCTCCAGCTCGTACTCGGGCCGCTCTTTCAACAACATTGAGGGCGAGTGGAACAGTTACAAGAACTCCAGCGGACTCTGGTCGTTGTGCAAAGCTTTCGGAGATCTTTTCGGTAAATCTCTCGAGCGCGGTGACGTATTCGGCATAGGCATGACCACGAGTGAATGACGTTACAAAATCTCCCACCTTGAACTTGGTGCACCCGGGGCCAACCTCAACAACTTGACCGCTCGCTTCCACGCCAATAATCATGGGAACTTTGCCATCACCATCTCCAACGCGGTTTCGAATATCGGTGAAATTGACCCCAATGAAGGCGGTCTTAATCAAAATTTCATTCGAGCCCGGCTTTGGGGTGGGGGCGTCGGAATACTCCAAGCATTCTGGACCACCATAATTACTGATCACAACTGCCTTCATGGAGTACCTCCTTAAATCATTCTTTCACCGAAAACCCTTGAATGCAATCGTTTGCTGTGGCAAAATCGCGCCAAAGGGGTGCATCCATGGAAGCAGATATTGTCGTCGCAGGGGCAGGTCATAACAGTCTCATTACGGCGTGTTACTTAGCAAAGGCCGGTTTTAGTACCTTGTTGCTGGACGCTCGCTCTATCCCCGGTGGAGGAGCTGCCACCGAAGAACTGCTCGACCCTGGTTTCCTCATTGACACCTGTTCTACTGGCCACACCTTGATTCGCTCCAATCCACTATTGCTCAATGATGAACTAGGGCTGATAAGCAAGTACGGCTTAAAGTACTTTGAGCCAGACCCTGTGGCCCATGTGGCTTTCCCTGATGGAAAGCAATTCACGATGTACCTCGATTTCGAGAAGACGATTGAAGAGATTTCGCGCTTCAATAAGAAAGATGCCGCTACCTACCGCCGTATGTCCAAAGAGTACGACGCAGTTAAAAGCATTTTCACCGCAGCTAATTTCACACCAGTTGGGTTTGGCCCATCGCTTGATCAACGTCTCGCCGAACACCCTCAAGGTAAAATATGGGCTCGTCGTCGCGCGCTCAGCGCATGGGACATCATCAAACTCGAATTTGAAGATAAGCATATTCAAGCGTTTATGCTCTGGATGGCCTTCCAAACATTTGTCTGGTACGACCAACCTGGAACTGGAATGTTGGCATATTCCATCTTTGCCCGCCAAGCACGTAGTTGGTCAATACCCGAAGGCGGATCAGGACGATTGACCGCAGGACTGGTTGGTTTCCTCGAAGAACATGGTGGAAAAGTAATTTGCGACAAAGTCGTCTCCAACCTCATTATCGAAGATGGTCGCTGCATTGGTGTGAAGACTTCAGATGGAGATGAATACCGGGCCAAGAAGGCCGTTCTATCAACGGTTCATATTAAGCATCTGATCGATATGGCGCCTAAAGAAATGTGGCCAGAAGAGTTTCAGTTCGGAGTCGAAACATACAACGTAGGAATCTCGGGATTTGCTGCATATTTCACAACGAAGAGCCCCCCAGTTTTCGACACCGAATTGGGCCCACGTAGCGCAGTATCTGCGGGAGCAGTCGGTTGGCCTGAAGATATGTTGCAATTGAGCCTCGATATCAAGCTGGGCCGCCACATTACGAATGTACCTTGGATTTTGGTGGCAACCCCAACCTTGGTTGATCCTAACCGGGCACCCAATGGAGGCCATACGGTTAAATTTTTAAGTGCGCAAAGTTTTGCGCTACCGGCTGGTTCTGCCGGTTGGGATGTCGTAAAACATGAAGTCGTGGACCGTCAGTTGGCATACCTGCGACAATTCATGCCATCGTTTACTGATGACATTATTATTTCGCGCTACGTTAAATCTCCAGAAGATATATGGGCGACCAATCGCCACATGATCAATGGGGCTTTCCATGGCGGCGACCGCGGACCAGCTTTCAGTGGTCCAAATCGACCTGTTCCAGGATGGGCATCACATCGCATGCCGATTCCCGGCTTGTATCAAACTGGTGGCACAACTCATCCGGGTGGATCAATAACAGGGGCGCCCGGGCGTAATGCCGCGATCGTTATGTTGCAAGATCTTGGTGTTGATACAGCAGGAATTCTCTCTTAAATCAGACCAACGCTTTCTAGATCTGCTCTCATCTCGCGCTTCTGCTCGTCACTCAAATCAACGAGGGGTGGGCGCACGTTTCCACCTGACATCCCCAGTAACCCTGACCAGTATTTAACAGCAGGTACGGGATTAATACGATCTCGCTTCCAACGACCATGCAACCACTTATCTGTTAAATCTCTAATAGGTTGAATCTCCTGGGAAATTGCCTGAGCTTTTGCGAAGTCACCAGCTAGGGCTGCGGTGGTGTATTCCAACATTGGTTGGCGTAACGCTGTTTGAATTAAAAATGGAGTAGAGGCAGACATGTAAACCTTTTGATCATGTCGCTGCATATTCTCTAGCCAATCTGCTTCACTTGGTTCGCAGACCATGATTCTGTCGCCCACCTTTTCGAGCACCTCTAGATAACGGTCGTGTCCGTGGGCCATCTTAATTCCGCACACATTCTCAACATCCGCTAGTTCATTGATGAGGGAAAGAGGAAGTGATACGCCGGAATAATTTGTATCAAAGAGCCAGACTCCGATATCGACGGCCTCTAACACCTCCAAAAACCAGCGTTTTAAGCCCTCTTCGGAGGCTTGGGGATAGACAGGATTTATCACCACAACGAAGTCTGCCCCTGTATCTTGAGCGTGACGAGTTAACTCAATAGTTTCACGCGCCGAGTGAGATCCAGTATGGGCTAGCACTGGAATGCGACCGCGGGTGTTTTCGACAATTACCTCTACCGCGCGTTTACGCTCTTCTAAGGTTAGAGCCCAGAACTCACCCATAACCCCGGTACAGAAAACTCCATCAATCTTTAAATCGTCAACCAAGATATCAATATCGCGCACCAACGCATCTTCATCAAGGAGATCATCAATGGTGAAGGGAGTCGTCATGGCT
>CAIUIT010000010.1 GCA_903899375.1 uncultured Actinomycetes bacterium | reverse complement strand
TTGGACCAGCTGCAATAACCGTTACTGGAACGATCTTGTTATTTGCATCGAAGACCTGTGTCATGCCGAGCTTCTTGCCCAAGATTCCCTTGATGGCAGAGCCCTGTGATTGTGTGGTTGTCATAGTCGCAGTCTCCTTAGAGCTTAATCTCAATGTCGACGCCGGCAGGAAGATCAAGACGCATCAATGAGTCAACAGTCTTTGGTGTTGGATCAATGATGTCGATGAGGCGCTTATGTGTGCGCATCTCGAAATGTTCGCGGCTGTCCTTGTACTTGTGGGGAGAGCGAATGACACAGAAGGTGTTCTTCTCTGTAGGCAGCGGAACGGGACCTGCGACAGTTGCACCAGTGCGCTCGACGGTCTCGACGATCTTCTTCGCCGATGAGTCAATCACTTCGTGGTCGTAAGCCTTGAGCCGAATGCGGATCTTTTGTCCCGCCATCGTCTTTCTCCTTTTATCTAGTTACTGCACTTAAAATTCTTACTCTTCCTAGATGGAGCGGTTATTAGGCCGCTCCATCCGAACAGGAGGAGGTGTTACTTATTTACTACTTATTGATCTTTACTACGCGTCCAGCACCAACGGTGCGGCCACCCTCGCGGATAGCGAAACGAAGGCCGTCTTCCATAGCGATTGGTTGGATAAGAACTACGTTCATCTCCGTGTTATCGCCAGGCATGACCATCTCGGTACCAGCTGGAAGTGTTACAACACCGGTTACGTCAGTTGTACGGAAGTAGAACTGTGGACGGTAGTTGTTAAAGAATGGTGTGTGACGTCCGCCTTCATCCTTTGAAAGGATATATGCAGATGCAGTGAACTCGGTGTGAGGTGTGATCGAACCAGGCTTAACGACAACCTGACCACGCTCTACATCTTCACGCTTTGTTCCACGAAGAAGGAGACCGACGTTCTCGCCAGCCTGACCTTCGTCAAGCAACTTACGGAACATCTCTACGCCAGTAACAGTTGTCTTCTGGGATAGTGGGCGGATACCAACGATTTCAACTTCTTCGTTGACCTTGACGATACCGCGCTCAATACGACCAGTTACAACAGTTCCGCGACCAGTGATTGTGAATACATCTTCAACTGGCATAAGGAATGGCTTATCGATTTCACGTACTGGCTGAGGGATATACACATCGATCTGGTCCATAAGACCAAGTAGTGCCTCAACCCACTTTGGATCTCCTTCGAGAGCCTTGAGAGCAGAGACGCGAACGATTGGTGTGTCATCGCCTGGGAACTCGTACTTTGAGAGAAGTTCGCGAACTTCCATCTCAACGAGCTCAAGAATTTCTTCATCGTCGACCATGTCAGACTTGTTAAGAGCAACAACGATTGATGGAACGCCAACCTGGCGAGCAAGTAGAACGTGCTCCTTGGTCTGAGGCATTGGTCCATCAGTTGCAGCAACAACAAGAATCGCGCCGTCCATCTGGGCAGCTCCGGTGATCATGTTCTTGATGTAATCGGCGTGGCCTGGGCAGTCGACGTGAGCGTAGTGACGCTTCTCTGTCTGGTACTCGATATGTGCAATCGAGATTGTTATGCCGCGGGCGCGCTCTTCTGGTGCCTTATCGATCTGATCGAAAGGTGTGAATGGGTTTACATCTGGAAACTTATCGTGCAACACCTTTGAGATAGCAGCGGTAAGAGTGGTCTTACCGTGATCGATGTGCCCGATGGTGCCGATGTTGACGTGCGGCTTATTCCGCTCGAACTTGGCTTTTGCCACTTTTATCCTCCTGTTTTTCTTTGTTGGTCCCTGTTAGAACCAGCAGATTTGGTTGGTATTACTTACTCGCCGCGAACTTTCGCGATGATTTCTTTAGCGACCGCAGCTGGAACTTCTGCATACGAATCGAATTGCATGCTGTAGCTGGCGCGACCTTGTGTTCTTGAGCGGAGATCTCCGACATAGCCGAACATCTCTGACAAAGGAACAACGGCTTTAACAACGCGAGCACCTGAGCGCTCATCCATGGATTGGATCTGTCCGCGACGTGAGTTCAGGTCGCCGATTACATCTCCCATGAAATCTTCTGGGGTTACAACTTCAACGCTCATCACAGGCTCGAGAATTACTGGACCGGCGAGCTTTGCAGCCTCACGGAATCCAGCGATACCGGCGATTTTGAAGGCGAGTTCAGATGAGTCAACATCGTGGTATCCACCATCGAGAAGAGTTACTTGAACATCTACAAGTGGGTATCCAGCGAGTGGACCTGCAGTCATTGCCTCTTGGCAACCGGCATCAACTGATGGAATGTATTCGCGAGGGATACGTCCACCGGTGACCTTGTTAATGAACTCGTAATGCTTATCTGTAGCGCCAACAAGTGGAGCAAGTGCGATCTGAATCTTTGCGAACTGACCAGAACCACCAGATTGCTTCTTGTGGG
>CAIUIT010000009.1 GCA_903899375.1 uncultured Actinomycetes bacterium | reverse complement strand
CGTTTGCCAGAACTACCTCGGCAGTTAGAAGCGCCAATCCGCAAGGTCAAAGAGTCATCGGCCGCTGTAGTTGCGTTAATCAATGCCGACTCTGACATCATCGATACCGATTCCATGGCACAGCGCGCTCGCGTTAAAGGCGCAACAAATGAGATTCAGACTATTGCCTCCAAGATGTTGCGACCTGGCGCGCATCAAGTGATGTGGTTCGAACCCAACTTCTCCACCCTGTATTTGGCGCCGCTAGAAGTATCTGATGTTCTGCGCCGCAATTTATTGACAGAGACTCCGGTTATTGCAACATCGGCGACTCTCACCATCGGCAAATCATTTGATGCGATCGCAAAATCTATTGGCTTTGTTGTGGGCCAAGATATCGATGAAGAGAGCGATGAAGGAAAAGGAGCCATAGACCCCGCCAATGTTCAGATGCTGGATGTGGGCTCACCCTTTGATTTTGCTTCGCAGGGAATGCTCTACCTGCCGCGCCACTTAGCCGAACCGGGTCGCGATGGCCCAGCTAAAGATGCGTTAACCGAACTCGGAGAACTCATTGAAGCCGCGGGCGGGCGCACCCTGGCGCTCTTCTCCTCATGGCGCGGAGTCGAGATGGCCGATGAACACCTGCGCCGCGTTCTGGCAGAACTTAAGATTCCAATCATCACCCAGAAGCGTGGTGACTCGGTGGGACCGCTCGTTGAAAAATTTGCGAAAGATCCACGTTCTATATTGCTCGGCACAATCTCGCTCTGGCAGGGCATCGATGTGCCCGGGCCATCTTGCACTTTAGTAGCGATCGACCGCATTCCATTTCCTAGACCAGATGAACCAGTCATGAGTGCGCGCTCTGCTGAAGCTGATCAGGCGGGCGGAAGCGGATTCATGCAAGTTTCCTTGCCGCGCGCTGCCCTGATGTTGGCGCAGGGGACGGGTCGTTTGATTCGGTCAATGGATGACAGGGGAGTCGTCGCTATATTGGATACGCGCATTGTTACTAAGCGTTATGGCTCGATACTGCTCAACTCGATGCCGCCCTTTTATCGCACCAGCGATGGAGCGGTCGTTAAAGAATCTCTCAAGCGTTTAGATAAGCAATTCTCCGAGCAGGGCCTGTAAGTCTGGCCAGTTGCGCGCAAAGGATGGATGCAGATTCATCTTTGTAACATCGTCAAATAACACCCAGCGAATCTCTTGCGATTCATCGTTCATCTCGTGGGCGATTAAGTCAACGCTGGCAAGTGCAATGATGGTGTCATAACGCCATTCACCATGATCGTCGGTGAAGATATGAACCGGGTCGATCAGGTCGGTATCAATTCCCAACTCTTCGTGGGCTTCGCGCTTGGCACCTTCGAGAACTGTTTCGTGGCTATCTTTGGCGCCACCGGGGATTCCCCAGGTGTCACCGTTGTGAACCCAAGGCGCGCGGTGTTGTAACAAGATGGTTCCGTCGCGAACGAGCAATAGGCCTGCGGCTCCATGTAAACCCCAATGCTTGTGACCACAGCTGCATTGCATCCAGCCATCGCCATCGGTGTGAGCCATGTTCCTAGAGTGGCACGACTTTGCACATTGTGCAGGTATCCACAGGGCAGCGAACGCTTAAGGTGAAGTGAATTTCACACACATACTGTCGTGGAATGATATTTATGGCGGGTTTATTGATGGCGGCACACTGCGCCGTTGGGCCGTGCGTCCAGGTTTATACCGATCCGACGACGCATCAGTTGATTATTCGAGCCGACCAAAACCGCCCCGGGAGCACGCTACAACCGTATCCGGTGCCCAAACGAACTTATAAACCGCGGCCCAAGCCGACGGTGAAACCAATACCCAAAACCTGGATTCCCTATAAACCGGTTCCTGTGGTTCATCGAACTTATAAACCGCGCACGAAGAAGAAATCGACTTCAGCAAAAGTTGTAACGACTGCGCTCTCGCTTTCGGATCAGATCACACGGTTACTGCCCGGGAGCAAGATCTTGTATCAACCAGCGCGGGATGCGGTTACCGGTGTACCCGTTTACTTTTGGAGTGATACCAATCCGGTATTTAAAGTCGCCACGGCAGTGCTTGGCATTAGCGTCAACGTAACGATGAACCCATCGTATGTCTGGAACTTCGG
>CAIUIT010000008.1 GCA_903899375.1 uncultured Actinomycetes bacterium | reverse complement strand
GCCGATCCCGGTGCGCTGGGCTTAGCAGTAGCGGCGGCGCAAGCGGTAGCGATGGTTGGCATGCCAGAAGCACGGATCATTCTTGCCGAAGCCGTTACATATTTAGCGTGCGCACCAAAGTCCAACGCCGCCTACCTTGCCATTGAATCGGCTCTAGCCGATCTGCGATCTTCTAAAGGTGGCGCAGTGCCACCGCATCTGCGCGACGGAAATTCGGGAGCGCTACGAGATAACAGAGAGAGCGCCGCCCGAGAAAAGAATTCATACATTTATCCGCACGATTTAGCGGCGGGAGTGGCTGGACAGCAATATTTACCCGACGACTTAGTCGGGACAGAGTATTACCACCCAACGACACATGGGTATGAGGCTCGCGTAAAAACTGCGCTAGAAGCGATTCGTAAAATGCTCAGAGGCAAGGCTTAAAGCAACGACATGAAGGGGCTCTGGATAATTTTAGCTGCCGTTATTGCTTGCCTGGGAATCCCGGCGAGTTCTGCTTCTGAGCCAAATACGGCCGATCAGTTACGTAAGGTTGCAATAACCTTTAATAATAACTATTCAAAGAACAGCATTGGGCCGGTGTACGACCGTTGGGACACGCAAAGTCAGAAAATCATCACTCGTAATGAATATATTCACCGCCATCAACTGTGCGCCACTAATCCTGGAGCGGCGATCATCGGGTTGATATCCAAGATCGGAAATCAGTATTGGCAGGTGCACTATTCAATCGACCAGGCAAATTTAATCGATTATTGGAGCTATATAAATGGCGCATGGCGTTTCAGCTTGTACAAGAGCAATCCAGATGCCGTGGCCTTATATAAGTTGAGTTTGAGCGAATATGAAAGAAAAGTCGGCTGCAAGCCCTAATTTCTCTTGAAAGACCCCCTCGTTCCCGCTCACGTGTGGTGAACGCCACCTCTACTCCGCTGGGAACGACACTACAATTTCAGGCTAGCAGTCTCACATTGAACAAGGGAGTTCTATGAGCAGCACCAGCCCAGGCTATGGAATAACAATCCGTATCGATACCGATATGAAGATTGCGCCTACTTCCCTGATACCTGCCGCTATTGCTGCAGCTGGTGGAACCCTCACCGCCCTAGATGTCGTCGAATCCACTCAGGACCGCGTAACCATTGACGTCACCTGTGATGCGATCGATGCCGACCATGCAGAAGTAATTACAGAAGCCATCAAGGCTGCTTCACCACATCTTGTTGTTCGTAACGTTAGTGATCGCACCTTCTTGCTTCACCTCGGTGGAAAGTTGGAAGTTCACTCAAAAGTACCATTGAAGAATCGCGATGATCTGTCTCGCGCTTACACCCCAGGTGTTGCTCGCGTCTGTTTGGCTATCGCGAAGAATAAGGCTGACGCACGACGCCTTACGATTAAGCGAAATACCGTTGCTGTCATCTCTGATGGTTCTGCCGTCCTTGGACTGGGAAATATTGGACCGGAAGCAGCGATGCCAGTTATGGAAGGAAAGGCCGCGCTCTTCAAGCGTTTTGCTAATGTTGATGCTTGGCCAATCTGCCTTGATACCCAAGATACTGAAGAGATCATCCGCACCGTGCAATTGATCGCTCCAGGTTTTGGCGGAATCAATCTCGAAGATATCTCCGCACCCCGCTGCTTTGAAATCGAAAGTCGCTTGAAGGACCTCCTTGATATTCCCGTTTTCCACGACGATCAACATGGAACTGCCATCGTAGTTCTCGCGGCACTTATTAATTCATTAAAGATCGTCAAGAAGAATTTGGCGGATATCCGCATCGTGCTCAGTGGCGCTGGCGCTGCTGGCAACGCCATCATTCGACTTTTGATTATTCAGGGTGCTACAAACATTATTGCTTTTGACTCCAAGGGTTCGATCCACAAAGACTCGGCTCGACCTAATGCGATGCGCGAATGGCTTATCGACAACACCAACCCAGATAATCGCAACTGCACTCTGCCAGAAGCTTTGGTGGGAGCCGACGTATTTATCGGCGTGAGCGCGCCAAATATCCTTAAAGAGGCCGACATTGCAGCGATGGCTACGGATTCAATCGTCCTCGCTCTGGCCAATCCAGATCCCGAAATCGATCCTGTTTTAGCAAGCAAGCACGCCCGCATCGTTGCAACCGGCCGCAGCGATTATCCAAATCAGATCAACAATGTCTTGGCATTCCCTGGAATCTTCCGCGGTCTATTGGATGCAGGAGCCACAAAGGTAACCGACGAGATGCTCGCGCTGGCCGCAACGGCAATTGCCAGTTGTGTGAGCGACGATCAGCTCAATGCCACCTTCATTGTGCCTAGCGTCTTTGACCCAGCAGTGACTCCAGCAGTCGCCCACGCTGTTACCTCCTTGGCTAAGGCAGCAAAGTCCGTGGCCAATTAGGAAGACTCAGATACCAACTTGATAAAAATCTCTCTTTAGGAGGTTTGATTCTTGGGTAAAGCGCGGATCGCCAGTGATCGATGCCAAAATCTTGAGCTGTTCTGTCACGATCACGTGATAGTGCTTACTCAACGCTCGAGGAGTATTTTGAATTCTTAACCCGTACCAAGATACTCCCCCTGGGTTTCTAAAGGCGCTGAAGTAATGATCAATAGTGGTTGCAGCGCCATCAATCATTTGCCCAGCCCGGGCCGATTTTGTGACTTTCCAATAATCTGCCAACCCAAAGATGGCGAAATTATGTCCATTTATAACCTGCATAGGAGTGACATCCCCTGCATATTCTTCAAGCCACAGGTAATCCCGAACATCCACATAGCTGACAAAGAGTGATTGAGAGCGCAAATCTAACACTCGCCAAATATATGCAAGGCTGTTATAGAACCCATCTGCATCTTTTAAGTACTTGTCATCGTGGGTTGCCTGATACAACCTGGTGCTAAAGCTCAGCGCTAAGCCTTGGGCCATAGCTGAGTACCAAGGAGCATGAATGACATTCTGTGAATCATTATGCAACTTAAAATCAAAGGTATACGTCAACCAACGGCTCTGGCTCCCGTCGAGGCTCGAATGTTCCACTAACTGCGCCATGAGCCCAGTTGCTTCATCCAGATATTTCTGCTCTTTTGTCTTTGCATATATTTCAAGAAAATCTACCCCGCGGCGCGCAACAGTTACGGGTTGAAATACCGCTTTGCCCCGCACCGTCGCACTACTTTTTAACAACGAAGGCAAGGCGAGGGTTCTTTGCTGATACCCAGTTGTCAATGCATATGGATCAAGAAAGTTAGCATTCAAGGCGAAACCAGAAGTTTGAAATTTAATAGGTTCTCTTTGAAAGTAGTGACTGAAGACGAACCCCACCACAATGGCAAGAGTCGCCAGACCCACCGCTAATCGAGAGATTAATTTGGCACTACGAGTCACTTTGAAATGATAGACCCAGCGCTAGCTGCAATCGGTTTCATACCCCGTGAAATTTTGAGGAGGTCGGCATAAGTGAGTCCTGATACCAAGACTTCAATCGAAGTTGCGTGAAGAAGCTTCGTTGCCTTCGTCTTCCACATGGCATAACCACCGTAATTATGAATATCGGAGGTCTTGCAATTCTTCCACTGCTTGGAATTTGCCGGATCGCAGAATGCAACGATGGTGGCTTTGGCGCCGTTAATAGTGGCCGTGGCAACCTTTACGCCAAGTCCAGGATTTGAGCACTGGACTGCAGCATCTGTCTCTAAAAATTGAACTGATCGCTGTTCGCCATAAGTAGCAGCCAACCACTTCTCTTTCTTGGCGCCACAACTGAGCAATTTAAAAGAATTGAGAATTAAATCCCCTGTGGAACCAGGCTGCCAAATTTGATAACTCAATCCAGTCTGTGCATCCACATATTTATTGCCCGACCCCATCGCATAAGTAGGAGAGAGCGAGGTGTCAAGCATTAGCAATGAGAGAAGGGCGCCGATAACTATCTTTCGCATATCTCGATCGTACTCCGTGTCTAGTTTTCAGCTCGCTCTTTAGATAGAACATTCAACTCAAAATCTCTTTACTTAACTAAATAGTTAAGTGTATTTTTAGGCTCCCGACGAGAGAAAGAATTCCACATGGCTCAACTACTTATTTCTGAAATGATCGATGCCCCTGCATCAGCGGTCTGGCCTTGGATCTCTGACATAACCAAGCACTCACAATGGTCTCCCAAGCCGTATAGCGTCCAACTTACCTCCGGCACCAATGGTGGGGTTGGTAGCAAGTACAGCTCTGTGGGCTTTGTTCCGCCAGCTGAGAAGAACCACAAGAACGAGGTCGAAGTAACCGAGGTCGTTCCCAATTCAAAGTTCGTCTTTAGGGCGCACGACGAAAATGGTTATTTCATCAATACTTTTACGCTGCAGGCAGTTGGCTCGGGCACCCAGGTCACTTTCCAGCATGACTTTCCTAAGATGAAAGGGATGGGCCGCATATTGCTTCCACTGCTTCTTCCAAGCGTCGGCAAGAGAGATGGAATGGTAAGGCTAGGAATGCTGAAGGCAAAAGTCGAGGGAAAGTAATTACTTCTTCACTTTAAAACCAAGTGGGCACTTGACTACTACAGCCTTGACCACCTTGGTCGTTGTCACGCCGAGGACTGTCTTGACGCAGGTAAACGTCTTCTTGATTACTACACCCGGCGCCAAGTTAATTGGTGGTGAAGCGGTAACGGTTACCATCACGGTAACAGTAACTGTCGGCGTTGGTATTGCAGCGGCTGATGCAACTGCATTGGTATATAAGGTGTTGGCAGCGGTTTGAACTTTCGAATAGTATTCAGCGATCGCCTGATTTGCGCTAGATGCTAAATTTGCAAATTGTTGATTCAAGTAAGCGGCCGCACTCGGAACGGTTCCGGCCGCCGATGCGTATTGGCTTTGCTCGCTTTGTACTTGACTTCTTAACTGGTTTAGCGTGTTGCTGGCTCTAGACAAGGCGTTCTTGGCAGAGTCACTCAACTGTCCGCCACTTACGCTATTTAAAGAAGATTGGGCATTGCTAATCTGAGCGAGGTAGGCTGCAAAACCTGGAATCGTACCGAAAATTAGCGGCGGTAAATTGAGTGGCGCAAAATATGGAACAGTAATTCCACCTGGGCTAGTTACTGGACCTGGTGTGGGTTGAACAACTCCAGAGGCGCCGGGTGCTGGAGTTGTACCCGTAGGAACTGTTGGGACTGGTGCAACAGATGCCGAGCCAATTGGATGGCCCGCGGCGGCTGCTGCCGAAATCGCGCCAGAAAGTGATTGCTTCCAGGCCGATGAGATCTCAGTTGCGCCTGAGACGGCAGAAATATTGGCGCTCTGTGCCGACAAGGCTTCGCTTGTCAATTTTGGGTTTGCCAGGTTGAAATAGGCTGAATTGCCTCCACCAGGGGAAACTGGTGCAGAAATCCCGGCGATCCTATAAGTCCCGCTCGAATCATCGACGGTGATCGCGATCGTGACGCTGCCACCTTTTGGATTGTTTACGTTAGGTCCCGAGTAGTTATATGTAGTCGCACTGGCTTGCTGCAAATTCAAAAGGTCGACCAAAGTCACGGCGCCCAGGGCAGAAATCCCAACGACCTTCTTCATCTTTGAGGACACTGCGGACTCCATTCGTAGGGGACAAATATATAGTGAGTAGATGTATAAATTAGACAAAAAAGCTGATTCTAAGGGAACTCTGAAGTAATCGTTATAAATTCTTCGCTAGGCGAAGAGAAAAGGCGAAATAGCAGCTAACCGGGCAGGCCGGCCTTGGCTAATGCGCTCACGAGCGAGTCATACCAGCCCTGAGAGGTATAACTGGCGCCACTTACTCCTTGAATGTTTGATGAAGAAGCAGCAATTGTCTCCTGCGTCAAGATTGGAACGGCCTGACCGTTGAGCTGAACGTCATACGGAGTGGCGGTAGGTAGTTGCAAAGCTTTCACGGCAACAATCTTCGAATTCACAACTTGAATTTCAATTTGCACCGGACCGTAAACGGTTGAAGAAGTTGCCCCAACGAAGGTTCCGTTTATCGCCGTCTTCTTCGGCGGAGTTGTCTTCTTCGGCTTTGGTGTTGTTACGGGAACAGCCACAGGTTTTTTAGTCTTTGGGGTAGCCGTGGGCGGGGTAGCCACAGGCGTACTCGCAGCCGATGCCGTCTCTGTTGGAGTCGGGGTCGCAGTTGGAGTCGGGGTCGCAGTTGGGGTCGTCGATCCGCCGCCCAGAGCTTTGAGGCCGCCGCCGAGTCCAAGGCTCTGGTGAGGTGGTTGGTAGGCGAGCACGCCACCGAGTCCAGCAACCGTGCCGACCACGATCAATGAGGCTTTAGCTACGCCCATAGTTGAACCACTCTTTCACTCGTTGTATTAATTAGCATGAAACTCGAAAACTTCCGTATGAAAGCGTTCTCTTGGAATACCGCACGCTGAAGCGGCCGATCGCACTGCTTCCACCATAGCAGTAGGCCCACAGACATAAACATCACAAAAACGAAAATCTGGTACATAGCGCATGATCTGTTTAACAGTCATTGGATGACTCTTACGCGAACCAACTAGGTAGTGCACTTGAGCTCCACGCCGCTTAGCAAGATCATCCAATTCGCGATTGAGCACGATCTCTGCCTCTGATGAGACGCGAACTAGAACATCGACATCAATGGAATCATCAAATGAATCCATGATGGCGATAAGTGGAGCAATACCCACTCCTCCTCCGATAAGGACGGCATGCCCTAACCCCTGAGTTACTTTTCCAGCGGTAAAGATTCCATAAGGTCCTTCAAAAAATACTCGAGTACCCGGTGTGAGATCGCGAAGCGCGCTGGATCCATCACCGAGATTCTTAACAGTAATTTTAAATTCTGTCTTTGTTGGTGCAGCCGAGAGCGAATAGGGATGTGAAACCCATCGATGCCCAGGAATCATAAATCTCCAACTAAAAAATTGTCCGCCCTCTGCTTTCATGCGATCGAGATTGCGCCCTCGCATAACAACAGAGACCATGCCGGTGCCTTCATCAACAAGTTTGTGTACCCGTAGGTCATGCCGGAAGAAGCGAGTAAATGGAATTACAAAGCGCCAGAAGAGAATCGTGGAGGCAACAAGAATGTATAAACCTTCCCAATACCATTTACTTAAAGGGTGGGTCATGAACATTGGTCCGGTACGAATTTGATGCATGAAACTTAAGGCGATGGCGAGATAGGTATAGAGATGTATCGTCCACCACGCCTCGTAAGACAATTTCTTTCTCACCTTTTTATATGAGGAGACGCCTGCCACCACAAAGAATATGAAACCTAGGGTGGCTGGCATCATCCAGACATATGTCGTGGTAAATCTCCAAAGCTCTCCGCCGACTCGCGAACCATCTCCCCCGGCGTAGGCAATCGCAACCAAAAGAACGTGAAATCCAATCAAAAAGAGAGAGTAAGGACCCAGTCTGCGATGCCAATAAACTAAGCGATCGTGGCCGACAGCTCTCTCGATCCACGCAATTCGTGAGGTCATTACTAGACCCACTAGGGCAAAATAAGTTCCTACAAGCGCACAGATTCTGGACGCGGACATAATGACTGGATATGGCCAGAGCCAATCGTGCGCAGTGGTGGTGATCAGATAAAGCCCAAGGGTTACTCCAAGGCCAAGCCCCAAGATCAGGCTGGCAGATTTTGTTGTTACATCGGCGCGGGTCACAGAGCTATAACCCTGAGATTTGATGAAGAGGCGCCTGATACATGTGCGGATTTTACATTAACATTGCTGAGATATCCCTGTGAAACCCATGTATCTCATATTAATAAGGCTCTATTACGCCTCTTAGTGACAATTAGTTGGTCGAAACCTTCGCATGTGACAAAAGCCAACCCATCATCAGAGTATCGAAATCCTTTGAAATCGCGGGATCATGATCGGCACCAGCAATCTTCCAAAAATCAATAGCGGTACCACCGAGGCACCCTTGGAATTGAAGCACTGTTGTTTCAGCACCAGGCACCTTTACATCGAGATCTAATTTATCCGGCGAAGTAATTGAAGGGAGAGAACATCGATTTATATCTCCCCACATGTTAAAGATTTTAATGGCACCTGGAATTGGTTTTCCCAGTATGTGATTAATTTTGTAGGTCTCATCTTTTGTACCCCAAATTTCAAGGACACTTACTGGCCCACTGGGCTTGCAAGAGGTGCTAGATGTATAAGTGCCACCAGCGATATTTACAATTGCCGCGATCTGATCTGCATGCTTGCAAGCTAGAGCATTCGCCAAAAAACCACCGTTGGAATGTCCAATGATGTAAATTCGATTTGGGTCAACTGAGTATTGCGCCGATATCTGATTTATAATGCTCATGATGTAGCCAACATCGTCAATTTTGGGAGTAAAAAAATTGCAACACTCTGGCGTACCATTCCAGAAACGAATCCCATGACCATCCTTGGACCCATCTGGGTGTACGTAGAGGAAGCCATCTGCCTGTGCCACGGAGGTAAGTTTCAAATATTTTTCTAATTGCGCGCCCGTCTGGTTATATCCTGAGAGGGCAATTACAAGTGGAGCAGGCGCCGTAGGGCTATACGTTGTTGGTACAAAAAGATTGAATGGACGAGATCCTGCAAATGGAATTGTTGCGGCATGGCTTACCTGTGAACCTACGAGCGTGCAGGCTAATACAATCAAGATAATTACGCGGGATTTCATGGTGATTGGTCTACTCGCCCATCTGCTCGCCACTAGACCCCTCGTCTGCCGCCCGAATCAAGTTAATCCCATTTTAGTATTGAACAAGTCCACACCCAAGACTAATCTCTTTCTATGAGTACCCAGGTTGAAACACTTATAGAAGTTCAGCTAACAAATCGTAACCGTGCCACAGTTTTCTGGCGTGGAATATTGGTCGCCCCGTTCTTTATCTTTCTCGGTTCGTTTCAAGCTCTTGCTCATGCCGGTTGGAGCGCGCCTATAGTCGCTGTTCCAGCATTTCTCGCTCTGATCTTTCGTGGGGTGTATCCCAGTTATGTACTGACTTTCAATCATGCCGTCACTGAATTATCTACCCGCGGCTGCGCATACCTTTTTCTACTAACAGATGATTATCCTTCAATCGAGCGCAACCCAAATATCGCGGTGATATTTCCAGATATCGAAGGGGGCAAGAAACTCAATCGATATCTCCCTTTAGTTAAATGGTTCTTGGCAATTCCGCTTTATATTGTTGGAATAATATATGCGCTTTTTTCGATCGTTCTCTCATTTTATGCCTGGATCATCACATCCCTGACAGGAACCTACCCAGAGTCGGTAGCTAACACTGTATTGGGCACGGTCGAATTCTGGAATCGAGTTTCTGGATATGCATTTTTGCTAGTGACCGACGAATATCCATCTTTCAATCTCTAAGGAGTACTGATGAAGATCTCTGCATTGATCACCGGAAAAGCGGTTTACACGGTAACCGCGGAAACTTCTATAGCCACGCTCGTTGAAAAATTGGCCTCCCTCAAAGTGGGTGCCCTTGTTGTCTCGCCCGATGGAATTCGCATTGTAGGAATCGTTTCTGAACGCGATATCGTGGCAGCGCTTCCAATCCACTTTCACGAATTGGGTCGGCTCCATGTCCGTGACATCATGACGGTAAATGTCACGACATGCACTCCAAATGCCACGGTCGCAGATTTAATGAACCTGATGACCGAGCGGCGCATCCGCCACGTTCCGGTTGTCAATGATGCTGGTGATCTTATATCGATCATTTCTATCGGAGACATCGTTAAATCTCATGTAAGCGAGATTGATTCCGAGCGCATCGCGCTCGTCGATTACGTTCAAAATCCTCGCTAGGAAAAGCCTTATTTCCTTAGCTTTTTCAGAACTACCGCGGCAATAAAATATGTCGCAGTGCTGATTGCAATCGCCCAGATCAATCCAATGACAACAACGAGCACGGCAGTAATGATTAGAGTGGCGGCATCTAGGCGAGTAGTCCTCAACATTTCCATGAGGTTAGCAGGCCTAGCAATTCGATATGAAGTTCCGATTAAGACCGCGCCCAAGGCTGCAGTAGGAATATGAGCAATCATGGGATTGAGCACTAGAACAACTAGTAGCAAGAATGCCGCGTGCGTTATTGACGAGATACGGCTGGCGGCCTTAGATCTGATATTAACGCTCGTTCGAGCAATCGCGCCCGTCGCGGGCATGCCACCCACCATGGAAGAGACGATGGTCGCTAGCCCTTGCCCGACCAATTCGCGATTGGGTTTATAGCTCTGTGCTGATTCATGAATATGGACCATCTGATCGGCTACTCGAGCTGATAAGAGTGACTCGATAGCGGCCAAGAGTGCAATTTGAATAGCCCCAATGAGCAGAGCAGCCACACCAATATTACTTGCAGACAGGGACACATGTGCGTAAAGGGTGCGGGGTAAATTTCCAATAAGCGGAGTCTGAATCGAAAATATGACTACCAAGAACGTTGCAAAAATGATTGCAACAAAACTAGCGGGAATATGAACTTTAATCTTCAGCGCCCGCGAGATCTTCGGATAAGCAAACTTCACCGTCAAGGTAATTGCAAGGATAAGTAGCGAACTCCAATGCACTCCAACTGAGATCGCATTGCTGATAGTGCGCCAGGCGGTTATAACAGTATTGGGGCCGCTGACAGAATGTGAAGCTAAGACCGAAGGAAGTTGTTGCAATGCTATGACCAGCGCGATGCCAAGAGTGAAACCTTCCATAACGGGCCATGGCACTCTTTTAATAAGTCCACCGCAATGCGTTATTCCCATAAGAACAACAATCGCTCCCGCCATCAATCCCAATGGAGCGAGAGATGAGGTTCCATACTTAAGAACAATTGGAATTAACACAACGGTCATCGCCCCAGTGGGTCCGCTCACCTGGTAATTGGAGCCTCCAAAAATCGCCGCAATAATCCCGGCATATACGGCGGTTATAAGTCCGGCTCGAGCTCCGGCGCCCGTCGTGATTCCAAAAGCGAGTGCCAACGGCAGCGCAACTATTCCGACCGTGATTCCTGCGATTACATCGTGGCGCCATACTTCTCTGAAATCTGCGTAATCACTTCGATGCGGCAGTAAATCGCTTAAATAACTCACGCGTTCTACTTTGTCTGTCGTTTGAGAGTGAGAGATCCGGCAGAGAGGATTAGCGCCAAGAATAGAAAGATTATGAGGGAATCATTCAGAATAGAGCCCTGATTAGAGATTACTTTTCGCGTCGCATCTATAGCGTATGAGAGCGGAAGGAAATTGGAGAGATCAAGCAGGATTCGTGGCATCGCTGCGCGCGGAGTCAAAAGGCCACTCAGTAAAAGTTGAGGTAAGAGGAACGCCGGCATGAATTGAATCGCCTGAAACTCTGTCTTGGCAAAGGTGCTGACGGCTAAGCCAATCGCCAAACCAATGAGTGCATCTAATATCGCCGCATAAATCAAGGTGATTTGTAGTCCAACTATCTTTAACCCAAGCACCCAGATTGCATAGGACGAGACGGCTGTTGCTTGAAGCAAACTCGTCAACCCAAAGGCAATTGCATAGCCAGCGATAAATTCTGCTTTACCCAACGGCGAAATCATGAGGCGCTCTAAAGTGCCGCTACTTCTCTCCCGCAGGGTAGCCACCGAAGTAATCAAGAACATCACCAACATCGGAAAGACGCCGAGCATCGAACCGGCAACCCGCTGAAACACGTCGGGATTGGCCCAGTACACATATTTTAAAATCGTCATCAAGAGCGCTGGTGAGAGAAAAAGAAGAGCAAGAGTTCGCGGGTCATGCCAGAGTTGTAGTAGCACTCGCTTGGTCATGGCGACTGGCCGATGAATGTTCATTCTCCACCAATCAACGAGATGAAGACTTCGTCCATTCGCTTTTTGCCCGTTCGCGCCCGCAGATCTTCCGGGGTGCCTTGTGCCAATACTCTGCCATCGCGGAGCAATATCAACTGATGACAACTATCTGCCTCGTCCATTACATGACTACTCACTAGGAGCGTTTTACCCTGTGCGGCTAATTTATTAAATAGTTCCCAGAGCTGAACTCGCAAAACTGGATCGAGCCCAACTGTCGGCTCATCTAAAATCAATAATTCTGGGCTGCCTACCAAAGTAGTGGCAAGCGCTAACCGAGCCCGCTCTCCACCCGAGAGAGATTCGGCCATCTGATGTGCATTCCTGGAAAGATCTACATCTTCCAGAATTTCCTCTGGAGTCTTCTCATTATAAGAATAGAGAGAGGCAAAGTAACGAATATTTTGAATACACGTCAGATCTGAATAAACGCTGGCGCTTTGCGTGGAGTAACCGATCTTGCTCCGCAGGGCTTTGGAAGCTGCTGGTAAATCCAGGACTTGAATTTCACCACTAGCAATTCGCTGTAGCCCAACAATGGATCGCATGAGGGTCGTCTTCCCGCTTCCACTGGGGCCAAGCAACCCCATGATTACACCACGAGGAATTTCAACGGTGAGGTCTTGCAGGATATGGTTTTTACCTCGTTGCACATTGAGATTTAGCGAACGAATAGCGACTGACACAACTGTGATTGTACGACTCTTGCAACGCTATGACCATGCAATTCAAGTGGTTGGCACTCTCAATAAGAGTGAGATACTTAACTTATGGGAAAGTTGAGCGCTGGACTCCACGACAGTTGGTGGATGTTCTTCGATACCTTCTGGGCGCTAGTTTTGGGGTTTGCTATATCAGGTGCGATTCAAGCCTTTACTTCCCGTGAGAAAGCACTAGCAGCGCTTGGCAATCACAAGCCCCTCACGATTGCTAAGGCATCACTCCTTGGCGCAATTAGTTCGAGCTGTTCGTATGCAGCAAGTGCAATAGCGAAGAGCTTGATAGATAAGGGAGCAGATTTCACAACCGCCATCGTATTTATGTTCGCTAGTACCAACCTAGTATTCGAATTAGGGCTAGTGATGTGGACCTTGCTTGGGTGGCAGTTTGCACTTGCAGAATTCATCGGTGGCTTCATCATGATCGCGCTCCTTACTTTGATACTGCCAAAACTTCATCTGCCGAAGAAAATTCGGCTCTTAGGAATGGCCGAAGATTCCATGCCTAAGATGGAATCAACGTGGCACGATGCCGCTGGATATACCGTTGGTGATCTAACGATGGTACGCACTGAACTAATTATTGGTTTTATCGTTGCTGGACTCGCAGATACTCTGATTCCAATCTCCTGGTGGCATCACCTCTTCTTATCTGGGCACGGGATACTTTCCACCATTGAAAATGTCATTTTGGGACCATTTATTGCTTTCATAAGTTTTGTCTGCTCGGTCGGTAATGTCCCTCTGAGCGCCGCATTGTGGAACTCTGGTATCTCATTCGGTGGCACAATTTCATTTATCTTTGCTGACCTTGTAGCTCTACCCTTGGTTCTAATTTACAAGAAGTTTTATGGGGTCAAATTGTCGATGAAGTTAGTTGCAGTTTTCTGGTTCACGATGAGCGTGAGCGGCTTTCTTACCGAGAAACTATTTAATCTTTTTAACGTTCTCCCCACTCATCATGCTCTTATGCTTCACGCTTCTCACATTGGAAATAACTTTACGAGTTGGATGAATCTGATTGCTTTAATTGTTTCGATGGCGATCATCTTCCTTTATAAGACCCGTAACTCGGGGATAGCTAGCGCCTACGCCAAAGATGTGATCTGCGGGATGCAGGTAGAAAAAGCAACGGCTGCAGCAACTTTTGAACACGAAGGAGTGAAGTATTACTTCTGTGCTCCCAGTTGCATGGAAAGTTTTAAGAACTCCGTATCAGCTTAATTCGCTTCTGAACCAACGCTCCTGAAAGTAGTACGCACAACCCACCGATGATCTGCGTTGACTTAAAACTCTCCTTGAGCAACCAAATACCGAGCAGGGTTGCGACCACGGGAGTGATGTATGTGACCGTACTAGCAACCAAGCTTCCCGCTAAGCGCACATTGCGAAAGTTCCAGATGTACGCAAAGCCCGTACCCAGCGCTCCCAAAATTAGAATTCCCCAAATCGATTTACCAGTCCATGGCGAATGAGAAATCCCCTGGATGAGGGCAAATGGCGCTAGTAAAACCGCGCTTATAGTCACTTGGCTGGCCGCGAGCGAGCGCGGCGAATAATCCAGAACGTTGACGTACCGGCGAGAGTATGGAAAAGAGATCCCGTAGCAGAGAGTCGCACAAAGAAGCTCGATAACTCCGCGCCAAGAACTGGCGCTCAGTCCGGTGAGTGCGCCCGTAACCAAAACAATTCCAAAGAAGCCAATAACTACTCCAAGCCCTTGATTTCGATCGATTCTCTGCTCTCTAAACCCCACCGTTATAACCAGGACCGTCATTAGTGGGGTTGTGGCGTTCAAGAGGCCAGCCATAACGCTCGATACATGGGTTTCCCCCAGCGCAAATAGGTACCCCGGTATTGCGTTCAGCAAGAGCGCCACAACTGCTAAGTGGCCCCACTCTCGCCATTTATTAGGGAGCCTGGTCTTTGTGGCGAGGCAGTAGAGAAGCAGGGTAAACCCCCCAATCAACCCGCGCATAAATGCCACTCCGACTGAATTAAGCGAAAGGAGAGCCCATTTAATAAATAGGAAGGATCCACCCCACGTAACACCCAGCGCTATGAATCCCGGCAACCAGCGCGTAGTCGGTCTCTTGGGCATTGCGCCATTCAATCATGCCTTACTGCCCGAATCACTCCAATAAATCCTTGAAGGCCATAACTATTTATAGCAAAATGCGAGGATGTCCAGCAGAGATGTTGCCCTACGAATCTTGGAAGCAGCTGGCATCCCACTCAATAGTCCCGAGCCGTGGAGCATCCAGGTCCACAATGAGAAGACTTGGGACCGAGTTATTTCGCAGAAGCAGTTGGGTTTTGCGGAGAGCTATATGGATGGTTGGTGGGATTGTGAAGCCATCGATGTGATGATCACCAAACTACTTTCGATTGATGTCCTCAACCTGCTTCGGCCCAGCCCAGCGCTGGCTCTCCACGTGGCTCGCTCTTACCTACTTAATAATCAGTCAAAGCAAAAAGCTGCCAAAAATGCCAAGCACCACTACAACATAGGTAACGACCTGTATTCCAAAATGTTGGATGCAGAGATGGCTTATTCCTGCGCTTACTGGGCAAAAGCCAAAACTTTGGACCAAGCGCAGATAGCTAAATTTGATCTTATCTGCCGCAAATTGGAGTTACAGCCTGGGATGCGAATATTGGATATCGGAAGCGGATGGGGCGGTTTCTTGCGCCATGCCGTCAAGAATTATGGCGTACAGGCGACCGGCATCTCCCCCGCTGACAATCAGATCAACATGGCGAGAGAGAGATCTGCGGGACTCGGCATTACCTTTATTCAACAAGATTATCGAGATTTGCAAGGGCAATTCGATCGGATCGTATCCATTGGAATGATGGAGCATGTAGGTCCAAAGAATTACAAGACTTTCTTCCACAAGTGCGACGATTTATTGGCACCTGGTGGTCGCATGTTGCATCACACCATCGTTTCGAACATTACCAAGCAGGTCACTGACCCATTCTTTGATCGCTACATCTTCCCGGGAGGAGTGCTTCCATCACTTACCCAGATCTCAAAAGCAGCCGAGAATGATTTTGTCATTGAGGATGTTCAGAATTTTGGACCGGATTACGATCGAACTCTGCTTGCTTGGCATAAGAATATTTCGGCAAAATGGCAAGAGATTCCGCAATACGACCTTCGGTTCCAAAGAATGTGGAATTACTATCTGCTCTCATCCGCAGCGGGATTTAGAGCTGGAGATCTACAACTTATGCAATGTGTTATGCAAAGGGTCGGTCAGCGTCCAACCTATATCGCTGCGCGCTAACTCTTTCTGGCGGTGGTGAATCGCGGCCTTCCAGTTAAATCATTTATCAATTTAATATCTTCATAATCAGTGCTTAAAAGGCTGGCAATCGCAGAGCCTTGAGTTTCATCGTGCTCCATCGCAAAAAATCCACCAGTCCTCAATAACCGGGTGGCTGCGCTAATAAAGAGGGCCGGAATTGCCATTCCTTGCCCGTCGCCTCCAAATAAAGCGACAGCTGGCTCTTTTCGAACTTCTACAGGTATCTCTTGCTGATTGGGAATATAGGGCGGATTAGCGACCACTAGATCGAAGGTTTCTCCCTTGCAGGCGCCAGTGACGCTGCCTTCAACTATGCGAACCCGGGGAGCGAGGGTTTCAACATTTTTATGAAGCCAGGAAAGCGCATCAACAGAATTCTCGACAGCAGTTACGCCGAGGGTATCTCGCTCCGTTGCTAGAGATATTGCAATACAACCACTGCCAGAACCTAGATCAATGACACTCAACTTTTGCGATGCAGGATGCTCTTTAATTTCGGTGAGCACGATAGAGACAAGTGATTCGGTTTCGGGGCGGGGAATCAATACACCTGGGCCAACCTGATATTCCAAATATCTAAAAGGTGCCACCCCGGTGATGTACTGGACTGGTTCGCCATTCTGTCGGCGCAACACAAGGCGACGTAAATTTCTATCGAGTTCGTCGACCTCTTCATCGCTCATACGCAGTACCTTCAGTTGCACCTCGCTACGAGTACATGACAAAAGGTGTTCTAAGAGAATGGATGCATCGATCTCGGGGATACCCTGCGCCTTAAAGTAATCTCTTGTCTGACGTAGAAGATCCTTGGCCATGAGGAATTAATGGTCCCCAGAGGCCAGCTTTGTTGCCTTATCGGCCTCAAGCAATGCTGAAATAACGTCATCAAGCTCTCCGTTTAAAACGGCATCCAAGTTATTGGCTTTAAAGTTGACTCGGTGATCGCTCAAGCGGTTCTCGGGAAAGTTATAGGTACGGATTCTTTCGCTGCGATCTACTGAACGGACCTGAGAGTTACGGGCGACAGAAGCGATCCGATCTGCCTCTTCTTGAGCGGCGGCCAACATGCGCGCGCGCAAAATACGCAGCGCTGACTCCTTATTTTGCAGCTGAGATTTCTCGTTCTGACACGAGACAACGATTCCTGTTGGAATATGCGTGATTCGAACGGCGGAATCGGTGGTATTTACCGATTGCCCTCCGGGGCCAGAGGAGCGAAAGACATCGATTCGCAGGTCCTGCTGGCGAATTTCAACATCTACCTCGTCGGCCTCGGCGAGGATCAAGACGCCCGCCGCAGAGGTATGAATCCGACCCTGGGATTCGGTCTCTGGTACACGTTGTACGCGATGCACTCCACCTTCAAATTTCAATTTGGCGTAAGGAGTCTTGCCTGGCTCACCCACACCTCTGGATTTGATAGCCATTGAGACATCTTTGTAACCGCCCATTTCGGAGTCGGTGGTATCGATGATCTCGGTCTTCCAGCCTTGACGTTCTGCATAACGCTGATACATCCGCAATAGATCGCCAGCGAAGAGGGCAGATTCATCGCCACCAACTCCGGCCTTAATTTCCATAATCACATCGCGGTCGTCATTGGGATCGCGCGGAAGGAGCAACTCTTCCAGTTTGGTCTCGCTCTGTTCCAGGGCACTTTCAAGGGCTGGAATTTCAGCCGCAAATTCTTGATCCTCGGCGGCCATATCGCGACCCGCAGCCAGATCATCAGTGGCGTTCTTCCAAGCTCGGTAACCTGCAATTACTGGTCCCAATTCGGCATAACGCTTTCCGAGTCGGCGCGCCTTGCCTTGATCGCTGTGAATGGATGGATCGGCGAGTTCTGACTCGAGTTCGATGTACTCATCGAGAAGTTCATGGACATTGCCAAATTTGTCATGTGGCTGGGTCATAAGAACTCCTCTCCTTTGAAAATGTGCTCGGATAAAATAAAAAGACCGCGCCCACCCATGTGCGGGTGAGCGACGGTCTCTTGAAAAAAGCTACTTAGTTTCTGTTGCTTTGCCGAAACGCTTTTCGAAGGCAGCGACGCGGCCGCCAGTATCGAGGATACGTTGCTTTCCTGTATAGAAAGGATGGCAAGCAGAACAAACTTCAACATAGATCGAGCCTGAGCTCTTGGTTGAATGGGTCGTGAAGACCTGGCCACAACCACAGGTGACGGTTGTCTCAATATAATTTGGGTGGATCTCTGGCTTCATGTGAATTACCTCTTAGGAAGACATTGGGCGTACTGGGTCGGAAATCCCGTGAACCAGCGTGGCTAAGGTTACAAGGTTCTAGGCTGACAAGGAAATTGCACCCGTGGCTAGGGGGCTGATGGGGCTTTCGACTTTAGTAGTAACCACTCCAGCGGGTTTTAGCCAGGGCCTTACACGGGGTTCCATAGCGAATCTTGATATACCGAATTCCCCACTTGATCTGGGTCACCGGATTGGTGCGCCAATCAGTGGCGATTACATCCATCTTGTTAGCCGGCAGCGCCTGGGCGATTCCTGTCGCGCCGCTAGAGTAGTTGTGGGCCTTAAAGTTCCAATGGCTCTCGCCATTCCAGAGCGTGTTGAGGCATGACATCTGCTTCGCATTCCACTTATACGTGGTCGTCACCAATTGGCCAGCAACGATTCGAGCTCCCGCGGGGGTTTTAGCTAGTTGAACCTGACGGGCCGCCAGAGAGACAAGAGCCATCTCGCCAGCGTCGACCGAACTACCCGAGCCCAAATAGATGGCGCCGATATTCTGATTCAACGTAATGGTCGGGTCAACCAGGATTGAGGTCGCGGTCGGTGTATCTGGTATCACGACCGTCTCTGCGAAGTTCACTTGGGCAAAGGTGGTGTTAACAGAGGCAAGCAGGGTGATGGCAAGGGCAGCGGTCATCACAACGATCGGTTTTTTCAGCGACGTCATCATGGCCTGGCCTCCTTTGCTCTCATCGATTCGTGGGCTAAATATTGCCCAACAAGGCTAGAGAGTTACAGAGGTCAAGAGTGGGTGCAAATCTAACTCCGCATAGCGGCGGATAAATTTTAAATTCACAAAAAATGGAGTTACTAAAGGTGCAGGTCAGCCTGTATAGAACCCCTTATGTCCGAAATGTCCGCTGAGGGGGTAATTCGGGTGAGGCGAGGGCGATTAGGCAAGGAAATTAATTGGCTCTTCCAACATCTCAGTGACTAGAGCGGCGATCGGCGAGCGCTCGGAGCGGGTCAGGGTGACGTGGGCGAAGAGAGGATGGCCCTTGAGCGACTCGACGACCGCGACTACGCCATCATGGCGCCCCACCCGAAGGTTGTCGCGCTGAGCAATGTCGTGGGTGAGGATTACCCGCGAACCTTGGCCAATCCGAGAGAGGACGGTGAGCAAAACTCCGCGCTCTAGCGACTGCGCCTCATCAACAATGACGAAGGAGTCGTGAAGTGAGCGACCTCTGATGTGGGTGAGTGGCAAAACTTCGATGAGCCCTCGATCGACAATCTCATCGATGACGGTCTGACTCACCAATGCTCCCAAAGTATCGAAGACGGCCTGCGCCCAAGGCGACATCTTCTCGCCCTCGCTTCCCGGTAAGTACCCAAGCTCTTGTCCGCCGACGGCATAGAGCGGGCGAAAGATCACAACTTTTTTATGGTGACGCCTTTCCAGAACTGCATCGAGTCCAGCGCAGAGAGCGAGCGCCGACTTTCCAGTTCCAGCCCTCCCACCAAGAGAGACAATTCCAATCTCATTATCAAGAAGGAGATCAAGTGCTACTCGCTGTTCTGCGGATCGGCCATGAAGACCGAAGGCCGAGCGGTCCCCACGGACTAATTGCAATTTCTTATCTGGAGTTACTCGAGCTAGCGCACTGCCCTTCTCGGAATGCAAAACGATTCCGGTATGGCACGGATGCTCTTTAGCTAACTCATGTGCGGTGCGTTCATTTTCATAGAGGGCATCGATCACCGAGCCTCCGACGCTCGCTTCGACCATTCCGGTCCAGCCAGAACTAGACGCCAATTCATGGCGGTACTCCTCAGACTCAACACCAACAGAGGAGGCTTTAACCCGCAGAGGCAGATCCTTGGTGACAAGGACAACTTCGCGGCTCTCAGCCATCAAATTTCTGGCGATCGCCAAGATGCGGGAGTCATTCGATCCATCCCGTAAGAAGCCGGCAGGCAGGGAGGTGGGATCGGAGTGGTTGAGCTCGACCTTTATGGTTCCGCCCAGCTCATTGATCGTTATCGACTGATCAAGACGGCCATGGCTAATTCTCAGGTCATCTAGGGCGCGTAGCGCGGCACGGGCAAAGTAGCCCAATTCCGGGTGATCACGTTTGGTTTCGAGTTCTCCGATGACGACGATCGGAATGATGACTTCATGCTCGGCAAAGCGGGCGAGCGCGGCGGGATCTGCCAGCAGAACACTGGTGTCCAAAACATACGTCTTGCGCCCTTTATTTTGGCTCTTTGCCAAGAGGTCCTCGCGCTTTCCGTGTATGTAAGAGTTCTAGGTCGGCTTCTATCTGACCCAAGTGACCCCTGGGACAAATAGAACTTATGCCTCATAAAGTAAAACTCGCCAGCCTTCGGGGGTCGACGACACGCGGGAGCAAAAAGCAAATTTACGGGGTCGACTCAGGTTACTTATTAACGCCCAAATCGCCGATGGCGCTGGGCATATGCGCGCAGGGCACGCAGGAAATCAACCCTTCTAAAATCGGGCCAGTACGCCTCGCAGAAGTAGAACTCAGAATGTGCCGATTGCCAGAGCAGAAATCCCGATAACCGTTGCTCCCCTGATGTTCTGATTACCAGTTCTGGATCGGGCATCCCCGCGGTGTAAAGGTGCTTACTGACTTCATCGATCGAGAGCGTCTTGCTAATCTCATCCGCACTCTTGCCCTCTTTAATTCCATCTTTTATAAACTCTCGTACAGCATCGACAATTTCGTGACGCCCCCCATAACCAATAGCGACGTTGACGACTGTCTTTGTCCGACCCTTGCTACGCGCTTCCACATCCTTCAACTTCAGATGTAACCACTCTGGCAATAATTCCAGGGCGCCCAAGGGTTTGATTTCCCAACGACCTAATTCATCTAGGTGATCTACCGCCGTTGCAATAATCCTGAGCAAAGATTCCAGCTCCTCGGGGTCACGATTCAAATTATCGGTAGAGAGGAGCCATAAGGTAATGATTGTTACATCGGCCTCTTCACACCAGGTGAGAAGTTCGATGATTTTATCTGCGCCGGCGCGATGGCCCTCTTCGGGATTTGCACCAAAATTTGATTTAGCCCACCGGCGATTGCCATCCAAGATGACTCCGACATGGTGTGGAGTCTGGGTGAAATCAAGTTGACGCAACAAGCGACGTTCATAAATCGGATAAAGCATCGCCTTTACAGCGCGCTTTACGGGGTTCGTCATCTCTTCTTGAAATCACTCATCGCTTTGCGCTCTGCGATGAACGAGGCGACGGGCAAGGTTCCTGCCAAGATGAATGCGATGGTTCCAGGAAAACTCTTACGGGATTTGAGAGAGTAATTGAAGGCTGCAATTACATAAATTGGGTAGGTAAAGCCGTGAAGTACCGCGATCCAAGCCCACTTAACTTGGGCGCCTGAATAGTGATGAAGTATGTGATTTTCGGGCACTTCAATGAACCAAAGAAGCAAGGACATGCAGCCCGACCAAACAGCCATGATTCGATAACGCTGGAGTGCACCTTCTAGACCCTTTTTCATGCCCCCACCTTATCGGCGATTTCATGGTGTTTGGCGCTCCGCCTTGAAATAAATGGAGCGGCCATCACGAGGAGCGCCATAAACCACCAGATGACTACATAGGAAATGTGTTGCCAATAAAATCCCGATATCGACTGCTGGAGTACTGGCGCAGGAACGCGCGTGCCTGAAACTAGTTGACCGCTCTGATCCACCTCTGTTGTTGCAACCACATATCCGTCAAAAAGGCTGTAGCCACCAGTGCCAGCAATCAGCGCTGGATCGAGCCGACCCAAGGATTTCGCAGAGTTGAAGCCATGATCTTCCTGTTGGCGTGGATAGAGCCGTCCAACAACCGAGAGCGTCTGATCGTTAAATGTAAAGGATCCATCATTAAGTCCACGCACTACCAGGATGGCACGGTTGTTGGAGATCAAGAAGAGTCCAACGGAGAGGTCTTTATAACCCTGGCCACTAACCGATTGCGTAGGTGCTACATAGTTTTCGACGTAGTGCCCCTGCAAAGTAACGATGCGATTTACAGCTGCCGTGTAAATATTTTTTCCTGCGACATCTACTGAGGTAAGGGCGATGGGGACCGCGCTAGGAACGACCTTTCCCTGAAGTGCTGTCGCCTGAGCACGATGCCATTGCCAGAGCCCTAGTTCGAAGAAGACTCCAGTACCCAGCAGCACTGCTAAAAATATTGAAATTACTCTGCGGAATTTACTCTTGTTCATCAGTCGGCTTCGCAGCGCGCTTATATCGACGATAAAAACTCACTATAAGAAAGACAAAAGCCACCGTGAGAACGATCATGACGAGCGATGCGGCGAGCCCCGTGTTGATGTCTGTGTTGTCATTCATGACCCGATTATCCTACGAAGTTCTGACCTATGCTTACCTGTATGGACGAGACCGCTAGTGATGACTATCTCCACCAGCGTTACGGCAAATCCCAGAAGGCTCGGCGGCCCTGGCTGATTCCCGCCCTCATCGTGCTGGTAGTTGGGGGCGGCTGGTTGATCTGGTCAGCAAACCACTATTCAAAGCCCGAGGTGTCTACCGACCTAATCTCCTTCTCGGTAGCCAATCCGAAAGAGGTCTCGCTACGGTATTTCATCAATGTGAGGACAGCTAGCCGCTCCCATCAATGCATCCTGACCGCCAGCGATTATCAAGCAAATATCGTCGGACAAATAACTGACACGATTCCCGCTGGTGGCCACAATTACACACGTCGAATAGTGATTCCCACACGAACGGCAGCGGTCTCGGCCACGATTGAACATTGTTCTTAGCCCGCGTTAAACTCCCTCTCTTATGACAAACCAGACCTGGCTCACTCTCGACGCAGCCGAGCGACTGCGCGCCGAACTCCTCGACCTGGAAGGTCCCCGCTTCGCCGATATCGTCAAGAAGATTGAGGCTGCTCGGGCTGAAGGAGATCTTAAAGAGAACGGTGGCTACCACGCCGCCCGCGAAGAGCAAGGAAAGATTGTCGGTCGCATTCGCCAGTTAAAACATATGCTCGAAAACGCCCACATTGGTACGCCTCCAGAGAGTGAATCAGGAGTCGTCGGGCTGGGCATGGTC
>CAIUIT010000007.1 GCA_903899375.1 uncultured Actinomycetes bacterium | reverse complement strand
GAGAAGGCTGGCGTAATCCTCGATGAGGTTCTAGCTTCCTAAAGCTAGCCCAGTGACTGATTTAGTTGCCGTCATCATTCCTGCTGGCGGCAGTGGTGAGCGCTTAGGCGCCAAAATACCTAAGGCTCTCGTACAACTTGCAGGAAAAACTCTCATTGAACACGCCGTTGCAAACATGGCGCCTATCGCCAATCAAATTATCGTGGCGGCGCCCGCAGGATTCGAAGAAGAATTCCAACGGCTACTTGGTAGCGAAGTCACCGTTATAACTGGTGGCGCATCTCGAACACTTAGTGTAAAAAATGCACTCGCCCACGTTGATAAAGAGAATGATTACATTCTCGTCCACGATGCCGCACGAGCGTTAGCATCCACTGATTTAGCTATGCGCGTCATTGATTCATTACGCGCGGGCGAGCGAGCTGTAGTTCCTGGTATCGCAGTTACTGACACCATCAAACGCGTCGATAGCGATAACTACGTGACGAAAACTCCGACGCGAGCTAAGTTACGAGCTATTCAAACTCCACAAGGTTTTACGCGCAAGTTGTTGATTAAGGCACATACATCTTCAGATGATGTGACCGATGATGCTGGACTTGTTGAAGATCGCGGAGTTGATGTAAAAGTCATTGCGGGTGAAGAGCGGGCATTCAAAATAACAGCAATAAGCGATCTCGTAGATGCCGAACGCGTGCTTATTCCCCTAGCAAATAGTGAAATGCGCGTCGGTATCGGCACCGACACACATGCCTTCTCGAGCGATCTGGCCCGCCCTTTACGACTCGCTGGAATGTTCTGGCCTAATGAAGTTGGCGTTGATGGCCATTCCGATGGCGATGTTGCGGCACATGCAATCTGTGATGCGCTATTTAGCGCCGCTGGACTCGGAGATTTGGGCTCTAACTTTGGAACCGCCGATCCTCAATACGCTGGTGCAAGTGGGTTACAACTCTTGGGCGAATGCCTCGAGCGAGTGAAAGCAGCTGGATTTGTAATTAACAATGTCTCGGTTCAAATTATCGGAAATCGTCCCAAGATCGGACCACGACGCGCAGAGGCGATAAATGCACTCTCTATAGCGCTAGGCGGGGCACCGGTCTCAGTGAGCGCCACAACAACTGATGGCTTGGGCTTTACCGGTGAAGGGCATGGCATATCGGCCATTGCCACTGCTCTACTACTTCGTAGCGCACGGTAGAATCTCCTAATGTCAGCGCACCTTAAGTTATACAACACCGCAACCCGTCAGGTTGCAGATTTCCAACCGCTTAAAGCAGGGCAGGTTGGAATCTATTTGTGTGGCGCGACCGTGCAAGCCCCACCCCATATCGGCCATGTACGTAGTGGCGTCAACTTCGATATCTTGCGCCGATGGTTAACAGCGACCGGCTATAACGTAACTTTTATTCGCAATGTGACTGATATCGACGACAAGATTTTGCATAAAGCAGCGCACGAAGAAATTCCTTGGTGGGCGGTCGCTCAAAAATATGAACGAGCTTTTACTGAGGCTTATCAAGCTCTCAATGTTATTCCGCCAACCTACGAGCCACGGGCCACCGGGCACATCACGCAGATGGTCGAACTGATGGAATTACTTATTGCCAATGGCAGCGCTTATGCACCAGGCAATGGTGATGTCTATCTTGATGTTCGCCACTTAAAGTCTTATCTCACGCTTTCAAATCAGAAGCTCGATGATCTGCAGTCGGCGGAAGATGCCGATTTAACCTATAAAAAGGATCCGAGAGATTTTGCACTCTGGAAGGCGGCGAAAGCGGGAGATCCATCCTGGCCAACTCCATGGGGATCGGGGCGCCCTGGTTGGCATTTGGAATGTTC
>CAIUIT010000006.1 GCA_903899375.1 uncultured Actinomycetes bacterium | reverse complement strand
GAACCGGCCACAACTAAAGGTGCCCCGATAGCAATATGTTGCAACGCAGCGCTAATGGTGGGGGCAGCTGGTCGCACCGAATAACGAGCGGCGTTAGTGACAGCTGCGGCAGCCATTCGATCTTCAGTGGGAACCACGGCCATAATCAGCGCCTGTCGAGTAGGAATATCCATCTGCGACATTGAAGCGCGCAACATCAAAAAGACGACCGCTAGCTTTAAATTTCCGCAGAATGCAGCGGTAATGAAAAAGGCATTGCTTGCCAAATGAGTCGAAACCATCGTCGCGACTAGGCCAATGCGCGCAGCCACTAGCGGTGCCAAGAACATGCTCAGCGCACTCAGAATGGCAAAGATGAAGAATATATATCCGAGCAGCGCAGCAGAAGCGTGATAACGACTGGTGAGGTAGTACGAGAGCCAAGCCGATGTTGTAAGACCACCTGCCGCCGAGTCAAAAGCAAAGAGCGTGGAAAGCTGGATGATCCGCCCACGAACCGGCGAATCCTTCAGCCCGCGCGGTGCACCAGACACTCCCTTGGATGCGGGAAGCTCGATCGAATGCGCCAACCACCACCCCAGCGCACCGAGAGGTATCAGTATGTAGAAACCGATGTAGGTGGTGTTGAAGCGATGCAGATGGCTTAACCATCCTTGAGAAAGCGCACCCAGAGATCCAAAGGTAGCTGCTACTCCGTTATATCGACCAAAGATGGCGGCAAACTTACTGCTGTGATGTTCCCCGGCCAACATCGTTTGCTCCAACGTAGTAGCGGGTCCATTGTCATTAGCGTCGGTCGAAAGTACACCGGTCAATCCAACGAGCGCAATCGTCCACGGTGAGGGATGAAGTGCAATCACCAAACCTGCAAGTGCAAGTAGAAAATAAATCCACTTATAAGCGCGTACGCGACCGATCCGTTCACCAAAGCGCATCAAGACTAGCGATGCCAGCGCAGAACCCAAGACGATCGAGCTGAGCACCAGACCAACCATTAAGGAAGATTCGTGATTCTGCGCCATAAGATGCCCAAGCAGAATGGCGGTAAAGCCATACGCGAATGCTCGCACTCCTTGCGCCGCAATGATGCGCGAGGTATTAGTGCTTAGCGTGGGCTTCGCACAACGCGCGAGAGGCTGTAAGCCAAGAAGAGCGCTACAAAGAATGGCACGGTGCCCCAGGTAAATGCCGAGATCTTGATGGTCGCCGTCAGAATGAATGCAATCACAATTCCAGCGGCGATTCGCCAATCATCTCCAACGATGAAATCAACCCAGAACTCTCCAAAGGCAATTGCTCCAGCAACGGCTTTACTGCGCTCTGGCTTGACCATTACGGCTTTCGCAGCAGCAGGCACAGTCGTCACAGGAACGCGCGGCTTCGCGTGCATGACTTTAAGCACTTGAACCAAGATGAAGGAGAAGATTGCGACTCCGAAGATCAAGCCAAGAACGGCCCAGTTATCCCCCGGCCACTTCTTGCTTGCTCCAGCAGAGCCCTCAGCGCCCCAGAAAATTCCAAAGGCCGTGAGCAAGATGCCAACGCCAAATTTTAAAGTGTTCTCGGGAACCCTTGCGAGTGGTGCACGTAGCGCAAAACCAGCGATGATAACAATTACCACAGCCGCCAAAGCCGCTATAGAAGCCAATCCCACTTTATGTTGAATGGTTCCAAATGTCAGGACGATAAAGGCGACCTCTAAACCTTCGAGCAAAACGCCCTTGTAGGAGAGAGTAAAGGCGTACCAGTCAGCGACGCCATGACGAGTCTCTTTCGCCGCGATACGAGCAGCAGCGAGCTCTTCCTGAAAGATTTTATCTTCGTCGTGCAACGCCTTGTAGCCGCTAGAGCGCAAAATTGCTTTGCGCAACCAGGTCAGTCCAAAGACCAGTAGCAATCCACCAACGACGATGCGCAAGAAAGAGATTGGCAAGTGCGAGATCGCTGGGCCGAAGGCGGCAATAATTAAAGCGAGGGTAAGCAAGCCTGCAATAACTCCGCGCCAGGCGGACTTCCAATCGCGGGCTGTGCCAGCAGCGAGAACGATGGTGACCGCTTCGACCGCTTCGACCGCACAAGCGAAGAAGACAGAGATGAATAGCGCTACGGATGTACCTTGCATATCTATTTGCTCCTAAGAATTATTTGCTGGGGGCGAACTCTTCGATTGCTGCTTCGACTGCTACACGCTTTTCACTGGGAAAGGCCAAGCAATTGTGCGGGTCAATATAGATATCTACTTTAGAGCCTCGGGGTGTGGATTCCGCAGCAAAGACGCTAGAAATGACGCCAAATTCGCACTCCACGACATGTTCGTAGCCCCGACCGCGATATGCCACATCGAGAACGATGGCTGGCAATGAGTTAGAGCGATGATCGCTCAAACTGGTGGCACTAGGGCGGATCAGAACTTCGACGCTATCGCCCACTTTGAGATCGGCAGAGGTGCGACATTCAATGCGGCGCTTGCCCAGTGCCACTTCAACCTTATGTCCATGTGCTTCCGTGACGGTACCAAGGAAGCTTCCTGAAATTCCGGTGAAGGCGGCGACGAAGCGATTAGCAGGGTGGCGATAAATCTCTTCAGGTGTTGCAATCTGTTGCAATTCACCGGAGCGTAAGACACCGATCTGATCGGCTAACGCAAAGGCTTCTGACTGGTCGTGGGTGATGTAACAAGCAGTAGCCCCAATTTCACGCGTCAACGTTGCGATCTCTACGCGCAAACGTTCGCGCAAGTCAGCATCAAGATTTGAGAGAGGCTCGTCAAAGAGTAAGAGCGAAGGGCGACCGACAATGGCACGGGCCAGTGCAACACGCTGTTGCTCTCCCCCTGAAAGTTGAAACGGGTAGTTAGGACCCTTAGCCGACAGACCTACCCGTTCCAACGCTTCGTTAACACGCCGAGTAGCTTCGGTCGTATCAAGATTGCGGCGCTTGATTGCATACTCCACATTTTCAAAGGCCGTCATATG
>CAIUIT010000005.1 GCA_903899375.1 uncultured Actinomycetes bacterium | reverse complement strand
TCGATGATCAAGGACGATCTAACGCGGTAAACTAACGCTCCTTGCGACCAGCAAGATAGCCGACAGCCAGCCGGATTAAAGGAGCACTCATGGCCGCAGATCGTTTAGAAACCATTGTTAGCCTCGCCAAGCGTCGCGGATTTGTCTACCCATCCTCAGAAATTTATGGTGGCCTGCGCGCTGCCTGGGATTACGGCCCCCTCGGAATCGAGCTCAAGAACAATGTAAAGCGCCAGTGGTGGAAATCCATGGTGCAGGGCCGCGAAGATGTCGTCGGTCTGGATTCATCGGTGATCTTGGCGCCTGAAGTCTGGCAAGCATCCGGTCATATCGAAACCTTCTCTGACCCACTTACCGAGTGCACCGCTTGTCACAAGCGCTATCGCGCTGACCATTTAGAAGAGGCCTTCGCAGCCAAGCACAAGCGTCTGCCGACCTCGATGGAAGAGATCGGTTGCCCTAACTGCGGCAACAAGGGTCAATTCACCGCACCTCGCCAATTCTCAGGGCTGCTCAAGACTTTTCTTGGTGCCGTCGAAGATGAATCTGGCCTGGCTTACTTACGTCCAGAGACAGCACAAGGAATCTTCATTAACTTCGAGAACGTCGCAACCACATCGCGCAAGAAGCCACCATTTGGTATAGGCCAGATTGGTAAATCTTTCCGCAACGAGATCACTCCCGGAAACTTCATCTTCCGTACTCGCGAATTTGAGCAGATGGAGATGGAATTCTTCGTTGTGCCAGGTACCGACGAAGAGTGGCACCAATATTGGATCGATACTCGTATGGCTTGGTACACCGACCTCGGAATCAATCCCGATCGCCTCCGTTTATTTGAGCACCCTAAAGAGAAGTTGTCGCATTACTCCAAGCGCACCGTTGATATCGAATACAAATTTGAATTCAATGGCACCGAATGGGGCGAGCTCGAAGGTATCGCTTCGCGCACCGACTTCGACCTCAAGGCGCATAGCGCTGCATCTGGCAAGGACTTATCTTGGTTTGATCAAGAGAAGAACGAACGTTGGACTCCCTTTGTTATCGAACCTGCGGCCGGCGTCGATCGTTGCACGTTGACCTTCATGATGGATGCATTTACCGAAGATGAAGCTCCCAACAGCAAGGGCGAAATGGAGAAGCGCGCAGTCATGAAGATCGACCATCGCTTGGCTCCGATCAAGGTTGCTGTACTTCCGCTCTCACGTAACGCTGACTTGTCACCGAAGGCGCGCGATTTAGCTGCAGAGCTGCGCAAGAACTGGTCTGTCGACTTCGATGATGCGGGCGCAATTGGGCGTCGCTATCGCCGCCAAGATGAGATCGGTACTCCGTACTGCATCACCATCGACTTTGAATCCCTGGAGGACAATGCCGTCACGATCCGCGATCGCGACACGATGGCGCAAGAACGCATTGGCATTGATCAGGTGCAAGCCTGGCTCGCACCACGCCTCCTCGGAGCGTAATTTTGTGATTACTAAGACCGCTCCGCTCCGTTTGCCGATTGCCAACGGGCAATTTGCGAACGACGAAGTGGTCTTGGATAGCCCAGTCGTCCTTGCTCCAATGGCTGGAATTACCAATTCGGCTTTTAGAACGCTCTGTCGCGAACAGGGAGCGGGACTCTTCGTATCTGAAATGGTCACCGCCCGCGCTCTGATTGAACGCCATCCCGAGACGATGCGTTTGATTACACCTGGCGTTGGCGAAACTCCGCGCTCGGTGCAGTTATACGCTGTCGATCCAACGGTTGTTGGCAAGGCGATCGAGATATTGGGCGCTGAAAATTTGGCCGATCACATCGATCTTAACTTTGGTTGTCCAGTTCCCAAGGTGACACGTCGTGGTGGGGGAGCGGCGCTTCCTTATAAACGCAATCTCTTTAGCGCGATTGTTGGAACATCGGTCAAGACGGCCGCTCAATATGGAATTCCAGTCACGGTAAAGATGCGCGTGGGAATCAATAGTGATCACCACACCTATCTCGAAGCCGGTAAATCTGCCGCTGATCTTGGCGTGGCATGGGTGGCGCTACACGCACGCACCGCAGAACAGATGTATGAAGGTCAAGCCGATTGGTCGCGTATTGCTAACCTCGTTGAACATTTAGCACCAACTGGTGTGCCCGTACTTGGTAACGGAGATATCTGGTCCGGCGCCGATGGAGTTCGCATGATGCAAGAGACTGGATGTGCTGGGGTCGTCGTTGGCCGCGGTTGTCTCGGACGCCCGTGGTTATTTGCAGATCTGGTTGCCGCCTTCAATGGCGAAGAAACCCCAACCCTTCCGAGCCTATTTGAAGTACGCAAAATTATGTATCGCCACGGCGAATTGCTCGTTGAATTTTTTGAGAGCGAAGGTCGTGCTATGCGCGATCTGCGCAAACATATGGCCTGGTATCTAAAAGGCTTCTCGGTTCCGCGCGAAATCCGCGCCGGCTTTGGCATGGTCTCATCTCTAGGCGAGCTGGATCATCTTCTCTCGCAGCTGGAAGATCAGCCCTATCCCATAGAGATCGCTGAAGCTCCACGGGGACGTCGCAGCCACGGCCGCGCAGTTTCACTTCCCGATGGTTGGCTCAATGATCCCGACGAGTTTGCAACAATCACTATCGATGATTCTGTCTCTGGCGGTTGATCGTGTTTCTCTTTAAATTATTGCGTCGCATCATCACAGCTCTTATTGTTCTCGTCATTATCGTGCCGCTCTATGTTGCCAGCCAGATCTGGTGGACCGCGCATCACCCATCTATCAAAGAGAGCGCTGCGATCGTGGTGCTTGGCGCCGCGCAAGATAATGGAAAGCCGACTCCGATATTGGCAGAGCGAATTACGCAAGCACGATTGGCCTACCAAGCAGGACTGGCACCGTTGATCATCACAGTTGGCGGTGGGCAGAAAGGCGATCTCTCAACAGAGGCTGCCGCCAGTCGCAATACTTTGATTGCGCAGAGAATTCCCAAGAAGCATGTGGTCTCGATACCGGTAGGCAAAGATACGTTGACCAGTACCGTCGCCTATGTCAGTTATATGAAAGTGCACCACCTGGCCAGTGTCATCATCGCTACAGATCCATATCACTGCTATCGCGCGATGACAGAGGCGCGGGACCAGGGGATAGCTGCTAGCTGCGCTCAGGCACAGAGCGGGCCGGGATCGCTCAAAGCGACTGGTTTGCGCTATATCTTCCGCGAAACCGCGGCGTACCTCGCCTATGAAACAGTAGGCCGCTTTGGAATTCACCTCAGCGATCAGATTAAAAAGTAGGCTTACACCCTTATGGTGCTACGACAGGCGCAAGAGTCAGCCGGATATTCTCAGAGCGATCGCGATCGCTTCTTGAGCGAACCCGCAAAACGTATGGGTCGCACCGAATTTGCCCGTGACCGCGCCCGCATCATTCATTCTTTTGCACTTCGTCGCCTGGCCGCCAAGACACAGGTGGCAGTTCCTTGGCTCACCGACTTTCCGCGCACCCGACTTTCGCACTCCTTGGAGTGTGCGCAGGTGGGCCGCGAATTGGGTTGGGCGTTAGGCGCGGACCCAGATCTGATGGAAGGTGCCTGTCTGGCACACGACATCGGCCACCCACCCTTTGGCCACAATGGTGAAGATGCTCTCAACGCGGTCTCGCAAGAGTGCGGGGGATTTGAAGGCAACGCACAATCCTTCCGACTCTTGGTTCGACTTGAAGCAAAGACGGTCGATGAAGCGGGCCGCTCTGTCGGACTCAATCTCACACGTGCATCGCTGGATGCAGCTACTAAGTACCCGTGGCCGCGCGCTGTTAATAATCGCAAGTTTGGTGTCTACGACGATGATCAAGCGGTCTTTGATTGGGTACGCATTGGCGCTCCTAAGGGTCGGCAGTCGATGGAAGCGCAGATCATGGATTGGTCTGACGATGTCGCATATAGCGTGCATGATTTAGAAGATGCACTTGTTACCGGTCATGTCATGTTGCAAAACTTGAGTGCGGATCTACCTCAACTTTTCCAGGTTGCCAAAGGCACCTACATGAGCGATATGACTGAAATTGAAGCACAAGCCGCGCTCGCAGATCTACAAGCTTTATCGTGCTGGCCTATAAATTACGACGGTTCGCATCGCCACCTCGCTCGCCTCAAAGATTTGGCTTCGCAATTGGTCGGACGCTTTGCGCTCGCTGCCGAAAGTGCGACGCGCGATCAATACGGCGATGGCCCACTCACACGTTATAACGCCAATCTTGTTGTGCCTCGCGCCCAGCGCATCGAAGTTGCCATTCTCAAATCGATCGCTACCTACTATGTAATTAACGCTGCCTCTTCCCAAGAGAGATATGCCGATCAGCAGATCATCATCAAAGAGCTGGTTGAGATGGTCTTGGCTCAGGCTCCGGCATCCCTAGAGTCCTTCTTCCTGGATGACTGGAATTTGGCAACCAATCACTCAGAACGGCTCCGCGTTGTTGTGGACCAGGTCGCTGCGCTCACCGATCCAGGCGCATATGCGCTTCACGCCAAATTGCAAAGCCTAAGATAGCCACCATGGCCGGACGCATTAGAGACGAAGACGTAACCTACGTCCGCGAGCACACACCGATTGAAGATGTCGTCGGAGATTTCGTACAACTTAAAGGCGCTGGCGGGGGACAGAAGAAGGGTCTCTGCCCTTTCCATGACGAGAAGAGTCCATCCTTCAATGTGACCCCAGCTAAAGGTTATTTCCACTGCTTTGGTTGTGGCGTCGGCGGAGATGTCATCGCTTTCCTCATGAAGTTAGAACACCTCACCTTCACCGAGACGGTCGAACGCTTGGCCGAACGCATTGGTTATCAACTGCATTATGACTCCACTGGTCCATCTGCTGGAAGTGGCATCAATCGTTCGCGTTTGGTCGCTGCAAATACTGCGGCTGCCGCCTTCTATCGCGAACAGCTGGGGCTACCCGGCACCGCACAAGTCGGACGCGAATTCCTCACCGGACGCGGCTTTGATAAGACAGCGGCCGAACAATTTGGCGTTGGGTATGCGCCCGATGAGTGGGATGCGCTCTACAAGCATATGAGTGCGCTGGGCTATAAAGATGATGAACTCAACCTGGCGGGTCTGACCAAAGAGGGAAGCCGCGGTGGTTTAATCGATCGTTATCGCAATCGCTTGGTCTGGCCCATCAAAGATATCTCTGGAGATATCGTTGGATTTGGCGCCCGCAAACTGGCGAGCGACGATAAAGATCAAGGTCCTAAATATTTAAATACATCTGAAACTCCGATTTATAAGAAG
>CAIUIT010000004.1 GCA_903899375.1 uncultured Actinomycetes bacterium | reverse complement strand
GAAGTTCATGAATTCCGGTTCCCCTGCGGCAACTGTTATCAAGAACTTTAAGTGGACCAATGCAGATCAGAACTCGGTTGCAAAGTCACTTGCTGTAGGCAAGTTGACTGATGACGCTGCAGCGAAGATCTGGGTCGATGCTCACCCAGCAATTGTGAAGGCATGGTTAGGAAAGTAGTAGTTAATAGTTAGGAGGTTCGGCGCGCTCGTTAAATGGAAAGTCATTTGACTAGCGCGCCGATCTATTTCTTGAGTAACATAGTTAAATGAACCTACTTTACGATTACATCATTGTCGGAGGTGGCTCTGCAGGTAGCTCCCTAGCAAATCGGTTGAGCGCAGATCCAAAGAATTCAGTATTAGTCCTAGAGGCGGGCCGCCCCGATTACAAATGGGATGTTTTCATTCATATGCCAGCTGCTCTAGCCTTTCCAATCGGCAACAAACACTATGACTGGCAATACGAGTCAGAACCCGAGCCCTTCATGAACAATCGCAAGATTTACCATGCTCGGGGAAAAGTCTTGGGCGGCTCTGGAAGTATTAATGGCATGATCTGGCAACGGGGAAATCCACTCGATTATGAGCGCTGGAGTCAAGATGCTGGCATGGAAAATTGGGATTACGCGCACTGCCTGCCCTACTTTAAAAAAATGGAGAATTGCTTAGCCGATCCCAAGAACCCCTTTCGGGGTAATAGCGGTCCTTTAGAGCTAGAGCGGGGCCCGATCAAGAGCCCACTCTTCGCTGCCTTCTTTAAAGCTACAGAGGAAGCTGGGTATCCGCGCACCGATGATGTTAACGGCTTTCGTCAAGAGGGTTTCGCCGCATTCGATCGCAATGTACGCCGCGGCAGACGCTTAAGTTCTGCGCGCGCCTATCTACACCCGGTGATGAAACGAAAGAACCTGACTGTGAAGACTCGTGCCATGGTTAGCAAAGTTATATTTGAGGTCAAGCAAGCCGTCGGAGTTGAAGTTGTGATCAAAGGCAAGACAGAAATTATTAAGGGCCGCGAGATTATTCTCTGCGGTGGTGCCATAAACACACCTCAGATTTTGCAACTTTCAGGAATTGGCAATGCCAAAGAGTTAGAAGCCATGGGGATTGCTGTTGTAAATGATCTACCTGGTGTTGGCGAAAACTTGCAGGATCATCTAGAAGTCTATGTTCAATATGCTTGCAAGGAGCCAGTCTCAATGCAGCCCATGCTTAAACTCTGGCGTAGGCCTTTCATTGGCGCGCGGTGGTTATTTCTAAGAAGCGGACCTGGTGCCACGAATCACTTTGAAGCTGGTGGATTCACGCGCAGCAACGCCGATGTTAAATATCCCAATTTGATGTTTCACTTCCTACCGCTAGCAATACGTTATGACGGCACCGCACCTTCAGGCGGACATGGATATCAAGTCCACGTTGGTCCTATGTATTCCAATGCACGTGGCTCGATTAAGATCAAAAGCACCGATCCTCTGGTAAAGCCGGCACTGCGATTTAATTACCTCTCGACAGATGAGGATCGTCGCGAATGGGTTGAAGCCGTCAAAGTTGCCCGTAACATTTTGACACAAAAAGCGATGGATCAATACAACGCCGGTGAAACTTCTCCTGGCCCATCGGTTTCAACTGATGCAGAAATCTTGGATTGGGTTCGCAAGGATGGCGAGACAGCACTGCATCCCTCTTGTACCGCAAAGATGGGAACCGATTCCATGTCTGTCGTGGACCCAGCCACGATGAAGGTTCATGGAGTCGAAGGTCTTCGAGTCTGCGATGCCTCCGTCTTTCCATATGTAACTAATGGAAATATCTATGCCCCAGTGATGATGGTGGCCGAAAAGGCGGCAGATTTGATCTTGGGTAATAAACCATTACCAGCAGAAAATATCGAGTTCTATCGATATGCAGGATAATCCAAAGGCTCCATCTGCAACGGCAAAGGTAAAGGTGCAGAAATCCGATTCTGCAGAGATGACTTCAGATACCGTAGTTGTAGAAGAACCCCTGGAAATTCGCCTTAAGCGTGGTGATGTTGAAGAACAGCTGGGTATAACGATGCGCACACCAGGTGCAGATTTAGAGCTTGCCGCTGGTTTCCTCTGGGGTGAAGGTTTTCTTACCGCGCCTGATCAACTTCTGACCGTGAAGGTATGTGGTGATCGTTCTCTCACTCCTAGACAACGTGCAAATGTCGTTATTGCCGAAGTCTCCCTAGATGCGCCCGCATCACATCGAAATTTGGATCGCCGCTTCACGATTACCTCTGCATGCGGTGTTTGTGGATCAACGAATATCTCTGACTTGCATCTGCGCGGAATACCAAAGGTAGTCAAGACCAGTAAAAACCTTGCAGATTTGGCGAACTTGCCAGAGCTGTTAGTAGGAAAGCAGCAAGTTTTTTCTAAGACCGGCGGATTGCACGCGGCGCTCCTGGTAAATCCAGTCGGCGAATCCATCTATCTTCGCGAAGATGTGGGACGACACAATGCGGTGGACAAGGTAATTGGCGCAGCCCTCATGGCGCAAAAACTTCCACTTTCTGATTGGACCTTGGTGGTCTCTGGGCGAGTGGGATATGAAATTGTGCAGAAGGCCATCTGCGCAGGGATCTCAGCTCTCGTCGGGGTCAGTGCGCCCACTTCACTTGCTATCGAATTGGCAGATGAATTTGGATTGACGCTTTTAGCGTTTGCGAGAAATGGCACAGCGAAACACTTTATTGAAATAATTGTCTCCGAATGAAAATCACTCGCGTCGCCGCTTCGTTGATAGTTGCTACTTCCCTCTTCTCCCCAACTTCTTCATCCTTTGCGCAGAGTGATTCACGTACCGTCACGGTCTTTGCCGCATCTAGTCTGACAAAAGTTTTCACTACCCTTGGATCCAATTTTCAAGCGGCTCATCCTGGCATCACAGTACGGTTTTCATTTGCTTCTTCAACAACCTTAGCAACACAAATTGACGCTGGTGCGCCCGCAGATATATTTGCCTCGGCTGACACTTCATCAATGAGTGCGGTGGCTGCTCAAATTCCACATCCTGTCGATTACCTCGTAAATCAGGTCGTGGTTGCAGTTCCCAAGGGATCAAAGATTAGGAAGGTTGCTGACCTCAACGGCGGCGCTAAGTGGTTGCAATGTGCTCACAGCGTTCCGTGTGGAATTGCCGCTGATTCAGCTCTCAAGAGCGAGGGAACCGTTACGAGCAGCCCGGTATCCCTGGAAAGTTCCGATGCCAGCGCCGCTGCGAAATTGCTTGCTGGCTCAGTTGATGCGGCAATTGTCTATAAAACAGATGTAATCGCCAATCTCGGCAAGTTGATTGCAATCCCTTTCGCAAGCGCGGTTGCGGCGTCAACCCAATATCAACTCGGAATATCGCATCAAAGCGTATTATCGAAGAGCCATTGGGCTCAGACTTTCTACCTTTACCTTAAAGGGCATGATGCGAAGAAGTTATTAGCGGCAAGTGGGTTTACCATTTCACAATGAAGCGGCGTAGAATTGACCCAGTAACTCGCCTGCTCGCCGGCCTCGCTATAACCGTCGTAGCTCTTCCACTTGTTGCCATTTTTGTAAAAGTTCCGTGGTCCACCTTCTTTACAAGTATTCGCAGCGATGGCTCGCTCACCGCTGTGAAACTCTCAATCTGGACCTCGCTCCTCGCTGGATTAATCTGTCTGCTCTTGGGGGTGCCCCTCGCTTGGTGGCTAGCGCGCGGTGGAGATCGCGTTACAAGATTTCTTCGGCCGATTGTTTTAGCGCCGATTGCCCTCCCTCCGACAGTCGCTGGTCTGGCTATGTTGGGGTTGCTTAGTCGCACCGGCCTATTGGGGAGGCCGATTTATAGAATATTCAATTGGCAGATGCCATTTACCACCACGGCGGTGATCTTTGCCGGCATCTTCGTTGGGTTACCGTTTTTAGTGTTGGTTTCGGAATCGACCTTCCGCCAGCTTCCGCGCGATGTGCAGGATGCCGCCGAGATCGATCGCGCGACCCCGGGCCAGGTATTTCGTTTGGTGGCTATCCCTCAATCAAAGAGTGGAATTGTTACTGGTCTAATTTTGGCGTGGGCGAGAATCTTGGGTGAATTCGGCGCGACGATGATGTTTGCTGGCTCTCTGCCGGGTACCACTCAAACATGGACGATGCAGATCTATCAAGAGTTAGATATTAGCCAAGACACCGCTTACTCCTTGAGCCTCCTGATGGTCTTGATCTCTGTCTCACTAATATTCTTCCTACGTAAACCAATCACACAAGCATTCGCATCTTAAGTAGAGGAGTACTCCGATTACCTTGCCACCAGTAGTCCAAGCAGGGCGCGAGCTCACCCCTGCAGAGACGAAGCGCTATGCCAGGCATCTCGTTATGGATGAGATAGGTGTCGTGGGACAGCAACGCATCGTGAACGCCAAGGTGCTCGTTGTCGGTGCTGGTGGATTGGGTTCGCCGATCCTTCTCTATTTAGCAGCGGCAGGCGTAGGGACGTTGGGAATCGTCGATTTTGATCGCGTTGATGAGTCGAATCTGCAACGTCAGATAATTCACGGTCAATCAAATATCGGTGAAAAGAAG
>CAIUIT010000003.1 GCA_903899375.1 uncultured Actinomycetes bacterium | reverse complement strand
TTAGTTTGTCTACAGCTGGCTTAGTTGTGCCAGGGTAGATACGCGAAGCGTTTTCGAATACTACTGATGCCATGAGTTATGCACTCCTTCTCCGGGCAGGTACGTGCCCGACGATCCGTTGGATGAAGGTAAAACACCAGCGGGCGGAAGCCTGCTAGTGGGTAAAGGTTAGCCACCTTCGCCTCTAGAACCAAGCCATTTCGCACCACGCTACCCTTAGGGCTATGGAGCCGAAACCGCATATAGGAAGCACTGGACAGTTAGTGCTAGATGTCGCTTTAGTGCTCCTTTTTATCGTGGTGGCAGGCATCTTCGTCGCGGCAGAAATCGCCTTAATCTCATTACGTGAGTCTCAATTGCGACAGCTGGAGGCTGTAGGCGCAAAGCCCAAGCGCACCGCACGGCTGGCCAAACTCACTAAAAATCCCAACCGCTTCTTAGCTGCCGCTCAGGTAGGGGTGACGTTCTGCGGCTTCCTCTCTGCAGCGCTCGGCTCAGAGCGCATCGGAACTTCCTTCGTCATTCCGATTTTGGAAAGATGGGGGTTATCCCATGGGTTGAGCACGGCGATCTCAGTTCTCTTTGTAACGTTGATGATTGCGTATGTCTCTTTGGTTATAGGAGAGCTGGTGCCAAAGCGGTTAGCGCTCTATCGGACAGAACAGATTGCACTGGCTGCCGCCCCTAGTATCGATCGCATTGCAAATGTTTTTCGCCCTATCATCTGGATTCTCTCTAAATCAACCGATGCAATTGTTCAACTCTTTGGGCTTAAAGCTCAAGAAGTTCGCTCGGAAATCTCTGAAGCAGAACTCGTTGATCTGGTTACAGGACATGCAGCGTTATCGGATGAAGAGCGAGATATTGTTGAAGATGTATTTAACGCAGGAGATTTAGTCCTGCACGAAATCATGGTTCCACGCACCGAGGTGGACTTTCTCGATGTGGGCCTCACCCTCACGGAAGCTAAGGCAATCGCGGTTCGAACCGCTCACTCACGTTACCCTGTGACGCGAGGATCGAGTGATGAGGTCATCGGTTTCTTGCATGTTCGGGATCTGCTCAACGCCCGCGATGATGAGATGAGCAAGACCCTGCTCGATGTTATGCGCCCAGTGATTTTTCTGCCGGGAACCAAAGGTGTCTTACCAGCGCTCACTGAGTTACGAGTAAAGCGCGCACATCTAGCTATCGTTTTGGATGAGTATGGTGGGACCGATGGAATCGTGACCCTGGAAGATATTGTCGAATGTTTTATCGGCGATATTGAAGACGAGTATGACGAACCCGAGAGTGAAGTGACGGCACAGTCCCGAAGAGGCGATTATGAGATCGACGCCCTGATTTCATTGGAGGACCTGCACGAGCAGACTGGAATTGAGTTGCCCGAAGGACCGTATGAAACCGTGGGTGGATTGATTATGCATCTGCTAGGTCGGCTACCGGCCGTACATGATGTCATCAGCGTCGGGGGTGTTCGAATAACCGTCCTGACCCTAGAAGGAAAGCGCGCAGGCCAGCTATTGATCTCGGCTGGCGATTAGTTCTAGGTAGGATTGCCACATGTCGCAGCCCCGCGTTTTATCAGGAATCCAGCCAACGAATGGCTCTTTTCACCTCGGAAATTATCTTGGGGCTGTTAAGCAATGGGTGGATCTGCAGAAGAGCCACGACGCCTTTTATTGCGTCGTCGATCTACATGCGCTGACCTCTTCGCCAGATCCTAAAGAGTTACGCCAGAACACCCTTACATCGATCGCCCAACTTCTGGCCCTTGGTATTGATCCAGAACAGAGCACGCTCTTTTTGCAATCCCAGGTGGCCGAACACAATCAATTGGGTTGGATTATGGAATGTCTCACTGGATTTGGTGAGGCGAGTCGGATGACACAATTTAAAGATAAATCCCAGAAGGTTGGAAATGACCGGATTGGTGTCGGTGTCTTCACATACCCCATGCTTATGGCAGCAGATATCTTGTTGTACCAAGCAGATCAAGTTCCCGTGGGTGAAGATCAACGTCAACACATCGAACTTACCCGAGATCTCGCAACGCGGTTCAACAGTCAATATGGCAAGACCTTCACAATTCCGCAGGGGTATATCTTGAAAGAGGGAGCGAAGATCTACGATCTTCAAGATCCCACTTCAAAGATGAGTAAATCCGCAGAGTCCATGAGTGGGCTGATCGAAATTTTAGATACTCCCGAAACGAATTCAAAGAAGATCAAGAGTGCGATCACCGATACGGGCCGAGAGGTCCATTTTGATGCTGCCGAGAAGCCTGGGATTTCCAATCTTTTAACTATATTTTCTACTCTATCTGGACGTTCAATTTCCGATATCGAAGCAGAGTTTGTTGGCAAGGGTTACGGAGATTTTAAAGGTGCAGTAGCTGAAGTCGTCGTTGAGTACCTGCGTCCTGTGAGAACCAAGACCCTGGAATTATTGGATGATCCCGTACACCTTAATGCGATTCTTAAAGCAGGAGCAGAAAAGGCGGAAGTGGTTGCACGCAAAACCGTTGCAGAAGTTTACGAACGGATCGGTTTAATTGCGCGCGGGTAAGTTCGCTGCACTTTTCGCATCCGCATCTCTTTTGCTTGCGCTTCTTCCAACATCTGCGGGTGCCGCAGTTTCCATCAAGATTGCTATCGCATATGACATTGGCGGTCGAGGAGATCATGGAATAAATGACTCTGCTGCCAAAGGCGTGGATGCAATCAAGAAGAAGTACGGACTCAGTTCGCTTGCAGTGCGCGAGATGGTCACCAACGGTACTGAGAGCGATCGTGAAACTCGTTTGCAGTTTCTCGCCAGCGCAAACTACAACCTGATCGTTGCAATTGGTTCAGGATATGCACTTGCCGTGAGCGTGGTCGCAGTAGCAAATCCAGATACAGAATTCGCCCTGATTAACGATGCTTCGATAGGTGATCTCAATATAAGTAACCTGGTCTTTTCAAGACCAGATGGGGCCTATCTCGCTGGAGTTTTGGCAGGAGCCGCAACGCGCGCTAATAAGGTGGGATTTATCGGACCGGCTTCCTCTGGCCCCATGATTTCAGATTTTCAGTTAGGGCTAACTTCCGTTAATCCCAAGGCCGTTGTAAAGAGCGTGCTCTTAGATAAAGCACCGGTGAGTGCAACTCGAGCGCTGATCTCACAGGGAACAGATGTGATTTATTCAGAGTGGTCGAGTAGTAGCGAGGTCGAAGATACCGTGGCCTCCCTTACAACGACCAAGCGCCCTATTTATCTCATCGGAGTTAATCCTGATCAATATTTCTTGCTTGGCAAAGGCAGTCAGAAGATTTTGATTGGAGCTGTTTCCAAGCATGTGGATAAGGCTGTTGCTGATGCTATGACCGCGGCTATTAATTCTCAGAGCATCATTGATGTTTTAGATGCGAAAGCTGGAATCTACGGTCACATGTACACGGTGAAGGACGGGGGAGTATCAATCGCTCTCACCGCTCTAGGAGCCCGTTATTCGATAAGAGTAAGTGCAGCCATAGCCCAACTCAAGAGCGGGAAAGTCAAACTTCCTTAATCCTCGATCACGCACAGTAGTTGGCCGCTTGAAACGCTCTGGCCTACGCCAACTCCAAGTTGGGCGATCACGCCGGCCTTCTGCGCGATCAAAGGTTGTTCCATCTTCATGGCTTCAAGAACAACGATGAGATCGCCGATCTCGACTCGATCGCCATTTGCCTTAACGATCTTGACAACAGTTCCTTGCATTGGACTTGAAACAGAATTACCGGAGCTCTTGGCGACGCTGTTGCTCTTAATGCGGTGGCGCTTCTCTGTAGGTGCTTGCGAGTGCAGAACGACTTCGAAACGATGGCCGTTGACTTCGGCGACAACCTTTTGCGATGCAACTTTAGAAGCTGCAACACCCTCTTTAAAGTTGAAAGCTGTTATTTGATTGTCGAATTCATTTTCGATGTAGCTGGTGTAGACCTTAAATTCCTCAGTAAAATTACTGTCCATCACGATGGCACGATGGAAGGGCAGCGCGGTAGCCAGGCCACCAATTTCAAATTCACGCAGCGCTCGGCGTGCTCGTTCCAGCGCCTCTTTCCGGGTAGCACCGGTCACGATCAATTTAGCGAGCAACGAATCGAAGTGAGATCCGATGGTATGGCCATGATCAAAGCCGGCATCAATGCGCACGCCCGGGCCGGATGGAACTTCCCACTTGGTGATGGTGCCTAGCGAAGGGAGGAAGCCATTTCCAGGATCCTCGCCATTAATTCGAAATTCAATACTGTGGCCGCGAACAATGGGATCTATCGGGCTAATAGCCTCTCCAGATGCAATCCGCAATTGCTCTCGGACCAGGTCGAGACCTGTGACTTCTTCACTCACGGGGTGTTCTACCTGGAGGCGGGTATTAACTTCTAGAAATGAGATAGTTCCATCTTGCCCGACGAGGAATTCGCAGGTTCCCGCGCCGACGTAACCCACTTCGCGCATGATTGCTTTGGATGATGTGTAAAGCTGATCAATCTGGGCTTCGGTAAGGAACGGGGCGGGAGCTTCTTCGACAAGTTTCTGGTGGCGACGTTGTAGCGAACAATCGCGGGTACTAACAACAACTGCATTGCCAAAGGTATCCACCAGGCATTGAGTTTCGACGTGGCGAGGCTTATTTAAATAGCGCTCAACAAAACATTCACCCCGGCCAAATCCTGTTATTGCTTCTCGTACGGCGGAATGAAATAGTTCTGGAATTTCCTCCAAGGTGAAAGCGACCTTGAGTCCACGTCCACCACCACCATGGGCAGCCTTAATAGCAACAGGTAAGCCGTGTTCTTTCGCGAAGGCGATTACTTCATCCGGTGAATCAACGGGATCAGCTGTTCCAGCGACAAGTGGAGCTCCAACTTTCGCCGCGATCTTACGAGCTGAAACTTTGTCACCTAATTGGCGAATGGCTGCCGGTGGTGGACCAATCCAAATTAGGCCCGCGTTGATAACCTTTTCGGCGAAGTCAGCGTTTTCTGAGAGAAATCCATAGCCTGGGTGAATCGCGTCTGCGCCAGATTTCTTCGCAATGGCAAGAATCTTGTTTTGATCAAGGTAAGTCTCTGCCGCCGAGAGTCCGTGAAGCGCAAAGGCCTCATCGGCGGTCGCAACATGTAAAGAGTTGCGATCTTCATCGGAGTAAATAGCGATGCTCTTCACACCGTGGTCGCGACAGGCTCGGGCAACTCGAACCGCGATCTCTCCACGATTGGCGATTAACACTGCTGAAATCTCTTTCATAGCTTTACCCTCACTGGTGCGACCGCGGACCATTCGAGCCCTAAGTTAATTGTGATCTTGCGAAGTGTCGGAAGAGATAAACCAATGATTCCACTGGGGTCGCCATCGATATGGGTGATGAATGGTGCCGAATGGCCGTCGAGAGTGAATCCGCCTGCAACTTCCAGCGGCTCTCCAGTATCAACATAATTAATGATTTCGGCATCACTCATTTTGGCAAAGGTAACTTTGGAGGTCGATATATCGGAGACTTCGATCCCTTGGTCGGTATCTATAACGCTGTGCCCGGTATGTAGATAGCCACTCTTGCCGCTGAGTAACTGACAACGATCTATGGCGCTAGAACGCGAACCTGGCTTACCCAACGAGATGCCTTCGAATTCAAAGGTAGAGTCGCAGCCGATGATCAGCGCGTTAGTTATTTCTGGCAAACGGTTAAAGACGGTGTGTGCCTTAAGGATGGCGAGTGCGATTACTAAATCTGCAGGGCTAAGCGCCAACAGTTCAGGGGTCTCTTCATCGACTCCGCTCACCATAACCTTCGCGTGGATCCCAACAGACTCCAGGAGGCGCTTTCTTGATGGCGATGCTGAAGCGAGAATGATCTGTTTACTCATGATGCGGTTGTTCCCCATTTGCGTGGGAGAGAGTTTTGAATCTTGAGACGGGCCCAAGAGCTACGATATTTAGTAGGAGGGTGTGAATTCTTCTCGATTTCATCGACGGCACGAGTCAGAGCGAGTAGCTCTTCTTGGGTCGGCGTTCCAGCATGGATTGTGAAACCGAGCCTGCGAAACTCGCGGGGAAAATCTTCGCTATGAGCCATTAAAGCGGAATGTTTCCGTGCTTACGGGCGGGTAGATCCACTCGCTTATTGGCTAGTGCGCGAAGCGCTTTGGTAATTTGCCCTCGCGTGGCATGAGGTTCGATAACTGCATCGATGAATCCGCGATCTGCTGCAATATATGGGTTAAGGAGCTGCTCTTCATATTCGTTAATCAACTCTGGTGCGCGCTCTGGAGTTTCTGCAATATCTTTACGATAGAGAATATTTACGGCTCCCTGTGCGCCCATAACAGCAATCTGCGCCGATGGCCAAGCCAAGTTGATGTCAGCTCCCAGATGCTTTGAACCCATCACGATATAAGCGCCACCATAGGCTTTGCGAGTAATCACAGTAACGAGTGGAACTGAGGCTTCGCCATATGCGTAGAGTAATTTCGCTCCACGGCGAATAATGCCGTTCCACTCTTGTTCGGTTCCAGGCAAGAAACCAGGGACGTCGACGAAGGTAACGACTGGAATCCCGAAGGCGTCACAGGTGCGTACAAATCTCGCCGCTTTCTCTGAAGCATCGATATCAAGCGTGCCAGCGAAACTCTGTGGCTGATTAGCGATGATTCCAACGGAGTGACCTTCAATGCGACCAAAGCCGACCAAAATGTTAGGGGCGAAGAGAGCGTGAACTTCTAGGAAATCCGCCTCATCCAAGATCGCCTCAATTACTACGCGCATGTCGTACGGTTTATTGGGATTATCTGGAATGAGCGAATCCAGCGCACGGTCAGCTGGTGAAATTCCATCTGACTCGGTAGCACGTAGTACTGGCGCATCATCGAGGTTGTTGCTTGGCAAGAATGAGAGAAGGGCTTTCACATAATCTAATGCGGCATCTTCGTTCTCTGCCAGGTAATGAGAGTTACCGGTCTTGGTGTTGTGAGTTGCTGCGCCACCCAACTCTTCCATTCCGACCTCTTCGCCAGTCACTGCGCGAATTACATCAGGGCCGGTGATGAACATATGTGAAGTCTCGTTAACCATGATTGTGAAATCAGTCATCGCGGGGGAGTAGACAGCGCCGCCAGCGCACGGGCCTAAGATCACTGAGATCTGAGGGATTACTCCAGATGAACGAATATTGCGTTTGAAAATTTCGCCGTATTGGCTGAGTGATGCAACTCCCTCTTGAATGCGAGCGCCACCTGAATCGTTAAGACCGATCATTGGGATCCCAGATTTTAGAGCAAAATCCATAACCTTGACGATCTTCTTGCCCATCGTCTCGCCCAAAGATCCACCGAAGATCATGAAATCCTGCGAGGAGAGCGCAACGGTGCGACCATCAATGGTTGCGTATCCAGTGATAACGCCATCTCCATACGGGTGGGATTTATCCATGCCAAATTTGTCGGAGTGGTGCGTTGAGAAGGCGTCGAACTCAACGAAGGAGCCCTCATCCACCAATTTCATGATTCGCTCGCGAGCTGTGTACTTACCTGCAGCATGTCGTTTCTCGATTGCAGCCGGAGTACCGCTCTGCGCTGCGCTTTCAAGGCGCGCTTTCAAATCATTGATCTTGGCCGCAGTAGTATTTATCGCATCAGTCACATCCACACTTTACTAGTGAAGCAGGCATCTGTGATACGTGCGTACCTTGATGAATCAGCTATTTCGACAGCCTTACCCGCGAATTACTGGCGGGTACGTGTGTTGGAAGAGGTTGGATCGACTCAGGATGAGTTAAAAAGTGAACTGGTCAGTAACGGTGACTGCGTGGTTGCGGAATTTCAGAGCGCCGGTCGGGGACGCCTCGAGCGAAAATTTGAGTCAGCACCCAATGTCGCATTGCTCTTCTCCTTTTACATAGAGCCAAAGCGAAGCACTCAATGGGGCTGGATCCCGCTGATTGCGGGAGCCGCGATAGCGCGAACACTCAACAAGGCAACGAAATCACAGAACTTTAAAACCAAATGGCCCAACGATGTTATCTGTGAAAGCGGAAAAGTTTCGGGCGTCTTATGCGAACGTTATGGAACAGGAATTATCGTTGGCATCGGAATAAATGTCTCCACGCAATTGCATGAACTTCCCGTTTCAACCGCTTCATCGATTTTCATTGATTCCGGTGTAGAGCTAGACCGAAATGAGCTCTTGCCATCGGTGTTGGAGAGTTTCAAAGAGCTCTTTGGACGATGGGAAATGGGAGCTGATCTATTGCCTACCTATCGAGCTCTTTCGCAGACACTCGGAAGTGACGTTGAAGTCTCGCTACCTGATTTGACCAAGATACGCGGGCGGGCCATCGGCATTGATGAAGAGGGAAGGTTAAGGTTGGAGAACGGCGATCTCATCAGTGTGGGGGATGTGTTACACCTTCGCTAGACTCACGCTTGTGAGTTTCCCAACTGTCGGAGTGATTGGCGCCGGTCAACTCGCCCGCATGATGGTTCCACCAGCAATTGATCTAGGAATTTCACTCTCGCTTTTTGCAGGCGCGAGTAGCGAAAGCGGAGCGCAGATTGCGCCGCACACCGTGGGCTCACTCTCGAATACAGATGCGGTTTTGGAATGGGCATCCCACTGCGATGTCATAACATTTGAGCACGAACTCATTGCCCCAGAATTAATCGCCGCTCTAGAAGCAACGGGAGTGAAAGTATTTCCAAAGGCCATTTCATTTACATTTAGCCAAAACAAATTGGCGATGCGAAGAAAGATGGAAGAACTCGGCTTGCCCAATCCGCGTTGGCAGGAGTATGACGGCGGAACCCCAGAGATCGAATTTCCGTTGATTGCAAAGAGCATTTCTGGTGGCTACGACGGCCGCGGAGTATTTAAAGTGAATGATTTATCTGAACTGCAGTCATTGCATGCGTCAATCGGCCAGAGCATATTGCTAGAAGAGCTGCTCAATTTTGATTATGAAATCGCGATAATGGTTGCCAGGTCCCCGCATGGACAAGCATCTACGTGGGCCCCAACCCTGACGGTTCAGCGCGAGGGCATATGCACCCAGACGGTCACTCCGGTGCCGGAATTATCAGAGGCGCTAGCTGCAAAGACCGCACAGATCGCCTTGTTAATTGCGCAAGGCATAGATCTTGTCGGAGTCATGGCCGTTGAAATCTTTGTGATTGGGGATCACCTTATTATTAATGAACTAGCGCTGCGCCCGCATAACTCGGGTCACTGGAGCATTGAAGGTTCGGTCACCAGTCAGTTCGAACAACATCTGCGCGCAGTGTTGGATCTTCCACTTGGTGACACTTCATTGCTCGCCCCATATGCCGTTATGGGCAATGTGATTGGCATTGAGACAGATAAGAGCACCGATTTATATCGCCCGTACCTGCACCTGATGGCGCGCATTCCTGGCCTCAAAGTTCACCAATATATGAAGGAATTGCGCCCTGGTCGCAAGGTTGGCCATGTCACCCTGCTGGGCGCAGATCTTCTACACTTAAGATCTGAAGTAAGCCACGCGGTCGATTATCTGAGCGGAGCCATTGATGAGTAAAGATGTAGCAATCATTATGGGGTCTGACTCCGATTGGCCAACAATGCAAGAGGCGGCAAACGTTCTTGATGAGTTGGGAATTAGCTATGAGGTCGATGTTGTGAGCGCGCATCGCACTCCGAATGAGATGTTGGCTTTTGCCAAAGGCGCAGTTGGCGCTGGATACAAAGTAATTATTGCTGGCGCCGGCGGCGCTGCACACCTACCTGGAATGATTGCCGCGGCTACCACTCTGCCGGTTATCGGTGTTCCTGTTGCCCTTAAGGTTTTAGATGGCATGGATTCGCTCCTTTCTATTGTGCAGATGCCCGCTGGAATTCCAGTTGCAACTGTGGGAGTCGGAAATTCAAAGAATGCTGGGTTGCTGGCAGCGCGTATCTTAGGATCGAGCGATCCGGTTGTTGCGGCAAAGGTTGGCGCCTTGATGGAAAGCGCGAGAGTAGCTTCTTTAGAAAAGGGAAAGACTCTTAACGCAAAGCGAAATACCCGAACTGGTTTCTAAGCGTTACTTCGCCCTAACGCTCTAAAGTTCCAGCCCGCGCTTCGCCACTTATCTCGGTCGAGTGCGTTACGACCATCAATGACCTTTGGTTGTGCAACGAATTTAATTAATTCGGCGGGATCTATCTCGCGATAGATCTTCCATTCGGTGAGGTGGAGCACGAGATCTGCGCCCGTAACACATTCTTCAATACTTTCAGTGAATCCAAGGGCGGGGAAGCGATTACGAGCATTGGCAATAGCCTTGGGATCGTGCACGATCACTGTCGCGCCTGCAGCTTGAATTTGAACCGCAATATCTAGCGCTGGAGAATCTCTTACATCATCACTATCTGGCTTGAATGAAGCGCCGAGTATGGCAATCTTCTTTCCGCGCAGATCTTCCGATAAATCCTTACGAACGAGGTCAATCATCCGAGAACGTGCGCGCATATTGATTGAATCTATTTCACGAAGGAATTCCAGCGCCTGTTTTGCACCGAGCTCTTCTGATCGCGCCATAAATGCTCGAATATCCTTTGGCAAGCAACCACCACCAAATCCAATACCTGCTTGCAAGAAGCGGCTACCGATTCGAGGGTCATAACCAATTGCCTTTGCAAGCACAGTGACGTCGCCACCTGCGGCTTCGCATATTTCAGCCATTGCGTTGATAAAAGAGATCTTGGTTGCCAAGAATGCATTTGCTGAAACTTTAACGAGTTCGGATGTGGGTAGGTCAGCGACTATCCACGGAGTTTCAGATGCTAAATTTTTTTCATAGACTTCTCGCAGAATTCCTTCTGCTCTGTCGTTCGTAACACCGACGACAAGGCGAGTTGGATTTAAAGTATCTTCGACCGCAAAACCTTCGCGCAGGAACTCTGGGTTCCAAGCAAGGTCGGTATTGGGATTAATTTTCAGAAGTAGTTCGCGCATCTTTGCAGCGGTTCCAACTGGCACCGTTGATTTACCAACAACGAGCGAGCCATCTTTAATAACAGGTGCGATGGCGGCAAGGGAGTCGTAGATGTAGGTGAGATCAGCCGCTAAACCATCTTTTACCTGCGGAGTTCCCACGCAGATAAAGTGAACGTCGCACTCTTTGATGGCGTTGAAGTCTGTCGAGAATGAAAGGCGTCCAGTTTTTAACTCGCTCTGCAAGAGCTCGGCAAGGCCTGGCTCGTAGAACGGAATCGTTCCAGAAGCAAGGCTGGCGATCTTGGCAGGGTCGGTATCAATGCCGATTACCTCGAAGCCGAGGCTCGACATGCAGACAGCGTGGGTAGTACCGAGGTATCCGGTGCCAATCACAGAGATTTTGAGAGTCATTACGCCGATAGTAACGCTCCGAAACGGTACCGTGAGCGCTGTATGAGCCAGATGAAGGTAAATTCAGAGCAAACTCCCGTGGGAGTCTCCGTTGTCCTGCCCATTTTGAACGAAGAGCGCTACCTCGATGATGCAATAACCGCGATTTTGGCGCAGCGTTATGAAGGTCCCCTCGAAGTCATATTGGCGCTCGGACCATCCACCGATCGCACCAATGAGATAGCTCGGGCTCTCGCTGTGAAAGATTCGCGCGTGGTCCTGGTCGAAAACCCATCGGGTCGAACCGCGGCTGCCCTAAATCTGGCGATCGCCGCCTCGCACTACTCAATCATTTGTCGCATCGATGGCCATGCCGAAGTTGCTCCTACATATATTGCCAATGCCGTTAAGGGAATGAGTGAGACGAAAGCGGTCAACGTTGGTGGCATCATGGCAGCTAAAGGCGTTGGCGCCTTTGAACGTGCGGTTGCGACCGCAATGCGCTCGCCCTTAGGTGTCGGGGCAGCGCGTTTCCACGTGGGCGGTAAACCTGGACCGGCAGATACCGTCTATTTGGGTGTCTTCAACAAAGCGGCGCTGCTCGCCGTAGGTGGATATGACGAAAGATTTACCCGAGCCCAAGATTGGGAACTGAATTTTCGGCTACGCCAAGCCGGGGGAATCATTTGGTTTGATCCAGAACTTGTGGTTACTTATCGTCCCCGTCCGAACCTACGTGCGCTCGCCAAGCAATATTTTGAGTACGGCCGCTGGCGCCGCGCGGTCAGCCGCAATCACAAGGGAACCATCAACTTCCGCTATTTGGCACCACCGGTCACAGTTGCGATTACAGCGATTTCAATTGTTTTGGGTGCCGCTGTAAACCCAGTCCTATTTCTGCCGGCCGGGCTGTACTTGCTTGGAAATCTGGTTGGATCTTTCATTATTGGTAAAGATATAAAAGAGAAGATTATGTTGCCCGCAATTCTTGCGACGATGCACTTCTTCTGGGGGATTGGCTTTATTACCTCTCCAAAGAATTTGATCTAACTATGAAACGTTTGCTCCTTGCTTTCGCCATTGCTC
>CAIUIT010000002.1 GCA_903899375.1 uncultured Actinomycetes bacterium | reverse complement strand
GTTAATAACTCCAGCACCTTCGGGGGAGTTCGCTCTGTTGGTTTAATGATTGTCCTAGGGTTTTTAATTCTGCACATCTCAGAGCGCTGGTTTGCAACCCACGAACCCTTTGACTCGCATCACGACAATGATCACCACCACTATGCAGGGCGGCTCGCTGGCCTTGCTATGGCTGGCCATGTCTTTGCAGATGGTCTTGGAGTAGGCGCCGCTTTTAAAGTATCAAGCTCACTTGGCTTAGCTGTCTTCTCGGCGATCATGGTCCATGCATTTAGCGATGGATTAAACACGGTCACATTCCTCATTAAAGAGCAGAGGTGGACACAGAAGGCACGCGCACTTTTGATAGTCGATGCGATTGGTCGTATCGGTGGCGCAGCCGTTGGCTCTTATGTCGCATTTGGTAGCAATTGGATCGCGCTTTATTTAGCGCTCTTTGCAGGATTCGTCATTTACATTGCAACGTCTCACATCTTGCCTGAAGCACATTCCCGCCACCCTTCGCGCTGGACCTTGCTTGCAACTATTGCTGGAGTCTTGATTATGTGGGCGGTCGTTGCCGGCGGGGCTTGATTTAGATAATAAGTTTAAAAATCCCTTGTGCTGAGGGGAGATCACTCTTACTGTTCGGAGGGCAGTCCCGCTTGCTTACATAACAGCGAGAGAAGGATCGAATGTCACTTTTAAATGATCGCGTGTATGACACCATCGTCGGAAAGGAAGGCGTCCCTTTAGATCGCATTCGTGGACTCTTTCATGGATCTTTCAAGTCATTTGCAACCCCAGATTCACCCTTTAAAGGTGGGGGAGAAAATAATTGCTATTGGTTTACAACGGGCTTTGAGAGCTCTTTCTTTAACGCTGCGGCTATTTACAATCATGACCCTCTAATTTTCGAAGAGATAATCAAGGTCTTTTATGAGAAAAATCTTCCTCACTCGATCTCTCTCGCAGGTGCTGGGTTGCTCCACGCCGAAACATTGAAGGCGCGCGGGTATGTGAACAAGGGCGCAGCCCCTTCGATGGCATATGCGCTCGATCCAAAGAAAGACCATCATGAGCTTCGCTCAGGCTTAGAAGTCCGGAGAGTAGAAACAGAAGCTGATTTGCAGATCATTGTAGAGCTACTGACTATTGGATTTGAAATGCCGGCAGAGTATGCACAGGCTCTTTCTCGAGGGCCCTTTGGAAATGCGAATTCATTTAGATATTGCCTCTTTGATAATGGTGTCCCAGTTAGCACAACCCATTTTGTGAGGACAGGAAATTTCATTGGGTGCTTTGACGTCCTAACCCCTGCAGAACACCAACGCAAGGGTTACGGCGATGAGCTCATGGGTTGGGCGCTAGCTCAGCATGCCGAATTAGGAGATGAACTTGTCGTTCTGATTGCGACAGAGGCGGGGCAACCGCTCTATCGCCGTAGAGGTTTTCAATTTTTAGAGTACATCCAAAGTTGGGTGATGGAAGATACCTCACTGATGCGCAGGTTCACGCACCATGAATTGCAGATTGGACCTTACAAATTACGACCGTTGCAAGAAGATGATGCCGAGGTATTGCTTCCTCTTTACAATGATGAAGCAATTCTGCAGTGGATGGGTATTGCCAATCCATTTACAGAGAAGGATCACCTGGATTATTTAAAGATTTGGAGAGATTCCCAGCGCAATGGTTCGGGCATTAACTGGTTGATCGAATTAGATGGCGCCCCCGTAGGCCAGATCTGGCTTCGACGCACCAATTGGAAGTTGAAAATTTCAGAGATTGGCTATCTGGCTTTCCCAGCGAGTCGAGGGCTAGGAATCATCCCAACCGTCACGCGATATTTGGCCGAACTGCTTCTCAATGAATACGAGATGGAACGCGTCGAAATTTGGCACAGCGCAGAAAATCTCCCATCTGGGCGGGCTGCCGAGAAGGCTGGATTTACCTATGAGGGGACGATGCGCCGCTTCTCGCGCAATTTAGGCGAGGTGACAGACAACAGCGTCCTTTCGATGATCAAGGACGATCTAACGCGGTAAACTAACGCTCCTTGCGACCAGCAAGATAGCCGACAGCCAGCCGGATTAAAGGAGCACTCATGGCCGCAGATCGTTTAGAAACCATTGTTAGCCTCGCCAAGCGTCGCGGAT
>CAIUIT010000001.1 GCA_903899375.1 uncultured Actinomycetes bacterium | reverse complement strand
GTTGTCACTAAGGAATTGTTTGGGCTTGTAACCACTACATTATTTATAGCTCGCTTCCCAAGAGTGAGAAGAGGGTCAGCAAATTTCAAAGTTATTTTGGCAGGCAAGACCTTGATAGTTGAGCCCTTGCTTGGATTTGAAGAGATCAAGACGGTGTGAGCGAAAGCAGTCGTAACTCCAGTAACTAAAAGCGAAAGAGCGAGAAGCCCAACAGTTACTCTCTTCACTACTTTCCGATTTTTATTTTGAAAATCTCATTGAGTGCACCGTAAACAGCGCTCGTTGACCAGAAAGGTTGCTCGGGCTTTACCAAGTTACTCTTTCCGTTGCTGGAGAGGTAGGTATACAACTTCGACGGCACAATATTTTTAGCTTTTGGGTTGGTTACGGCTGGAGATCCCAAGTCGAGCCAGCGCCAATGTAGATCGGGTCCAATAATGACAATCACATCAGCATGATTGACGTCATAAGTGATCTGCTTTCCCGTCATCCAATCAATAACTCCCTTTTCGGAAGGCACCACCTTTGTGTAGGCGCCAAACCATGACCACAAAGTGTTTACACCTTTTACTGATCCAGTCGCCACTGTCCAACTCGGATCATTGAAGAGCGCTTGATAACTCTTAAGGCGCGCTGGAGTATCGCGCTTTGGATCTACTGTAAGTTCCAAACTCATCATCGACCCCGTGAGTTTGGCCTGCGAAATAGCATCTCCAATTTCGCGCATATTTATGCTTGTCATAGGACAGATCTCGTTGCAGAGAGTTAAGAAGTCGGTTAATACAACCGTCTTACCTTTAAGAGAGGCAAGAGTGAAATTCTTTCCGCTGGAATCGGTAAGGGGGATAGACAGTATCTCTGTGGGGATTGGGACGTTGAGTACCGTTCCGCCAGCCTTCGCTGCATGCCCCACAAGTGGCGGGGTGCTGGCACCATAACTAGGAGTTGCGATAGCGATTCCGGCGACTAGAGCGAGCACCGGAAAGAGCTTTTTCACTATGCGTTTCCTTCCATTGCCTTGAGAGTTGCGATTCTAGCAGCCAATGGTGGGTGAGTCGAGAAGAGTTTTGAGGTCTTGCTGTCATCGAGAGGCGATTCGATCCATATATGTGCAACGGCCGTAGATTTTTGATGCACAACAGTGCTATCAGCTGCCAGTACTTCAAGGGCGCGACGCAAACCAGTCGGGTTTCGGGTAAATGCCACCGCTGTGACATCAGCCAGCGCTTCGCGCTTTCGCGAGATTGCTAGGCGAAGTAAGAGCGCTGCAAGAGGAGCAAGGATCAGAACGACGAGTGAAGCGATCAGTGCGAGGGGGTTTTGATCGTTGTTGTTATTGTCACGACGATTTCCACCACCAAAGATCATCATACGCAACATGAAATCGCTTAATAGTGCAAGTGCACCTGCAGTCGTTGCGGCAATTGCAGAAACCAATGTGTCGCGATTGGCTACATGCGCCATCTCGTGAGCTGTCACGCCCTGTAACTCTTCGCGATCCATCACGCGTAAAATCCCCGTTGTAAAAGCAATGACAGCATGTTCTGGATTGCGACCAGTGGCAAATGCATTGGGAGCGGTATCTTCGACGATGGCAATCTTTGGTACAGGTAGACCGGCAGCGATGCATACCTCCGTAACCAAGTCATATAACTGCTTGTTATCTGCTTCGGTAACGATCTTTGCCCCGGTCATTGTTAGGACAATCTTGTCGGAGGTCCAATAAGAACCCCATACTGAAAGCAGGGCTATTCCTACTGCAAATGGAACGACCCCTACCCCGGTTTTGCCGAAGTAGGTCATTAGAGCCCAGATAACAACTCCAACGAGCAGAGCCATGCCGAAGAGGAGTTCGGTTGACTTTAACTTGTTAGCAGATTGAAGTTTCCGAAAATCCATCGTTAGAACTTGACCTGCGGTGCCTTGCGATCTTGCGGATCATCGACTTCATAAAATGGTCTGGCAGTTACACCAGCAGATTTTACAAAGAGGCTGCTCGGAAATGTTTTGATCGCAGAGTTCAGAGTGCGCACATTGTCGTTATAGAACTGACGTGCAAAGGAGACCTTATTCTCTGTCGAAGATAGTTCTTCTTGCAGCGCCAAGAAGTTGGTTGATGCTTTCAAGTCTGGATAATTCTCGGTCACTGCGAGCAGACCACGAAGAGCCTGTGTCAGTTGCCCATCGGCAGCTGCGACATCGGCAACGGTGGTGGCTGTTGTTGCCTTGGCACGTGCGGCGATGACCGCTTCAAAGGTACTTGATTCATGCGAGGCATAGCCTTTCACTGTTTCAACGAGATTAGGGATTAGATCAGAACGACGCTTGAGTTGCGTGTCAATCTGCGCAAAGGCTTCGTCAACCGAGATATTGGCGCGTACCAAACGGTTTCGAGACATAATCGCGTAAAGGGCGAGAATTAACAGAATAGCGATAACGAGAACGACGGCTTTCATAACCTGCTCCTTAGTACTTAGTTAAATTTTAGTTAAATTTTAGTTAAATTATTGAATCTTAGTTTGGTGAAAGTTCATCCAAGACTTGCTTGGCGTTGGGCCGCGCTGGCCTTGATACCTAGAACCGTACAGGGCTGAACCGTATGGATGCTCGGCGGGAGATGTGAGTTTGATGAGACAGAGCTGCCCAATCTTCATTCCTGGAAAGAGTTTGACCGGGAGATTGGCAACATTGGAAAGTTCAAGTGTGATGTGACCAGAGAAACCGGGATCAATGAATCCTGCCGTTGAATGGGTAAGTAACCCAAGGCGACCCAGTGAAGATTTTCCCTCGAGACGTCCAGCAATATCGTCGGGGAGAGTTATCACCTCGTACGTGCTGGCAAGAACAAATTCGCCTGGGTGCAAGATGAAGTGCTCATCTGGGCCAACCGCAACTTCACGGGTGAGCTCTGCTTGTTCAATAGATGGATCGATTACCGAATATTTATGGTTTTCAAAGACTCGGAAGAAGCGATCGAGCCGAACATCCACACTTGATGGCTGGATCATCCCATCGCTAAAGGGTTCAACCTTCACCCGTCCGGCAGAGACTTCAGCGGCAATATCGCGATCACTAAGTAGCACGGCTAAAACCCTATCAGGCAGCGCGAGGGAGAGATGAAGGTCTATAGCCGATAGGTTTGGCTCATGAGTCCTAGACGCGCCTTCCTCTTTCTCTCCAGCGGCGCTTTCCTCTTCGCCATCAGTGGAATTGTCTCTAAATGGGTCATGGAGGCGGGTTTGACCCCTTGGAGGCTTACCGAGGTGCGAACCACCGGATCTTTCGTTGCGCTTCTGATCTATCTCGCTCTCAATGGGCGGATTCACCAGTTGCGTCCTAGAAAAGGAGAGGTTGGCCTTCTTACTCTCTTTGGAATTATCGGAATCGCTGCCGTCCAATCTTTCTATTTCTTCTCAATTTTGCGACTCCACGTTTCCACCGCCCTAATTATCGAATTCACTGCACCCATATGGATCGTGCTCTATCTGCGTTTGATTAAAAAGGTAAAGATTAATAATTCAATGTGGCTTGGACTTATTGCAGCATTCATTGGGTTGATCTTGGTCGGTGAAGTCTGGAAGGGCTTAACGCTCAACGGGTTGGGAGTTATCTCTTCATTCATTGATGCTTTGAGCTTGGCTAGCTATTTCTTCTTAAGTCGCGCGCTAGGAAAGCTGCGCAGTACAGAGACCATGCTGGTCTGGGGTTTTGGAATTACCGCGGTGCTATATGCGCTCGTCCAACCTTGGTGGTCATTTCCATTTCGAATCTTTACCAAGCCAATCGACCTTAATGGACATTTTGTCGGTCATCATCTCCCGGGATGGCTCCTTATTGGCTTCATCGTCCTATTTGGAACTGTTCTTCCCTACCTCTGCGTTGTTATCGGTATAAATGCACTCACTCCTCAAGCCGCAAGCATCATCGGAATGCTCGAACCTTTATTCGCGGGTGCTTTCGGTTGGATACTCTTAAAGGAAACATTTACTACTATTCAGCTTATCGGAGCAGCTGTGGTGCTCGGAGGAATCTTTATTGCCAACGAGAAGATTCCCGATGGTGTGAGCAACGTTTAAGGAGTAATCAATGGATATATTTAATGACATTCTGAATGCGAATAAAGAGTTCATATCGACCTTCACTTCTGAAGATCTCACTGGCACAGCTGTTAAAGGCCTAGCAATTGTTACATGCATGGATTCGCGAATCGATCCACTCCGTATTGTGGGTATGCACGCTGGTGATGCCAAGATCCTCCGTAACGCTGGTGCACGCGTAACAGATGACGTATTACGTACCCTTGTTCTTGCAACTCACTTGCTTGGGGTTAATCGCGTCTTGGTTATGCCGCATACCGATTGCCGCATGGCGAGTACCGACGAAGCCGGCATTCACGCCGCGATTTCTACGAAGAGTGGGGTAGATACCCGAAGTTTGGATTTCCAGACTACCTCTGACCAACACGGCGCACTCTTGAAAGATATTGTGAAGATTGAAAGCTACCCACTCTTGCATGATGAAGTGCG